>DAMABW010000186.1:0-8641 GCA_031999925.1 Massilia sp.
GTGGCGATTGTGCATGCGGCGATTGCACGGCAAGTGATCGAGCATGGCCAGCCCTTGCAAGCGCCTTGCGTGATCCTGTCCGGCGGCGAAACCTCGGTCACGGTGCGTGGGGAGGGCAGGGGTGGGCGGAATGCCGAATTCCTGCTGGCGCTGGCCATCGCCCTGCGCGGCCTGCCGAATGTGCACGCGATCGCCTGCGACACCGACGGCATCGACGGCACCGAGGACAACGCCGGCGCACTGCTCGGCCCGGACATGCTGGCGCGCGCGGCGGCGAACGGCCGCGATCCTGCTGCCATGTTGCAGGATAACGATGGCTACAGCCTGTTTTCGGCGCTGGGCGACCTGGTCGTGACCGGTCCGACGCGCACCAACGTCAACGACTTTCGCGCCATTGTGATTACATCCGCCTAGCACACTTGTTGTTATTTGACATCTGCATATGAATATTCACTTGATATTCGAAATCGTATAGCGAACAATCACGCCTTTGTTGGACGGCAACCTTTAGACATCGACAAGATGCGGGTGCCGCGGCGGGCAAACCGCCTCGCCGCTTCATGAGAAGCGGCACATGGAGGAAAGAGTGGACATCGCGGTTTCACTACTCAAGGAAGAACAATCATGATCAAGATGTCCAAGATGCATCGCCGCGTCGTGCAGGCACATGCCGCCATGCTGGCGCTGGCCGCCTTGCCGGCCCTGGCCCAGACCGACGCCGCAACGCCGGCTCCGGCTGCACAGGTCACGCCTGCACAAGCCGCGCCTGCGCAAGCCGCACCGGTCGCCGAGCTGCAGACCGTCACCGTGACGGCCCAGCGCCGCAGCGAGAACATCCGCGACGTGCCGCTGGCCGTGAGCGCCCTGCGCGGCGAAAAGCTCGACGTGCTGAACTCGGGCGGCCAGGACATCCGCCTGCTGGCCGGCAAGCTGCCGAGCCTGAACGTGGAATCGTCGAACGGCCGTACCTTCCCGCGCTTCTACATCCGCGGCTACGGCAACACCGACTTCAACATCTTCGCCTCGCAGCCGGTCTCGCTGATCTATGACGACGTGGTGCAGGAAAACCCGATCCTGAAAGGCTTCCCGATCTTCGACGTGGCCAACGTCGAAGTGCTGCGCGGTCCGCAAGGCACCCTGTTCGGCCGCAACACCCCGGCCGGCGTGGTGAAGTTCGAATCCGAGAAGCCGCGCCTGGGCAAGACCGAGGGTTACTACAACGCCTCGATCGCCACCCACAAGACGATCAATGTCGAAGGCGCCGTCAACGTGCCGCTGTCAGACACCGTCGCCATGCGCGTGTCGACCCTGCGCCAGCACCGCGACGACTACGTCAAGAACTACGCCGACCTGGCCCAGACCCAGTATCGCGGCAGCCTCGACGGCTACAACGAACACGCCGAGCGCGTGCAGTTCCTGTACCAGCCGGACGCGGGCTTCAATGCCCTGGTCAACATCCACCAGCGCAGCACCACCGGCAGCGCCCGCCTGTTCCGCGCCAACCTGATCCGCCAGGGCAGCAACGACATCGCCGACGGCCTGGACCTGGACCGCATCGTCACCAACGCGCTGAACGACCAGCGTCTGAGCACGCGCGGCGCCAACGTGCGCATGACCTGGAACCTGGGCGACTACCGCCTGCACTCGGTCACCGGCTACGAGACCGTGGGCGAGTACTTCAGCCGCGGCGACATCGACGGCGGCACCCCGGCCGGCCCGGGCCGTATTCCGTTCCAGGTCGAAACCGCGAGTAACCTCGACCGCCTGGAGCAGTACAGCCAGGAATTCCGCATCGAATCGCAGTACGCGGCGCCGCTGAACTGGCAGGCCGGCGTCTACTGGTTCGACGAAAGCGCCACCGGCGGCAGCGACGGCTTCAACAGCGCCACCGGCGCACGCATTTCCAGCCTGGCGAGCCACCAGGACAACGAAGCCTGGGCCGTGTTCGGCTCGGCCACCTACAAGGTGTCGCCAGTCTTCGACCTGCGCGCCGGCCTGCGCTACACCAAGGACGAGAAGGACTTCGCCACCGTGCGCGCCGTCAACTCGCCGCAAGTGGGCGACACCTCGGTCAGCACCAGCAAGGGCAAGATCAGCTGGGACCTGAGCGGCACCTACAAGCTCACGCCCGACGTCAACGTGTACGGCCGCGTGGCCACCGGCTTCCGCGCCCCGAGTATCGCCGCCGCATCGGCGTCGGTGCCGATCACCGTGGCCGATGCCGAGACCATCACCTCGGTCGAAGCCGGCGTGAAGGCCGATCTGTTCGACCGCCGCGGCCGCGTCGCCTTCTCGGTCTACGACTACACCGTCAAGGACCAGCAACTGACCGCCGTCGGCGGCGCCAGCAACGCCAACCAGCTGCTGAATGCCGACAAGACCAAGGGCCGCGGCGTCGAGCTCGACGTCGAAGCCGCCGTCAGCCCGTCGCTGCGCCTGACCGCCAGCACCAGCTACAACTTCACGGAAATCCGCGACGCCGGCCTGGTCGTGGCCAGCTGCAGCGCCGCCTGCACGGTGCGCGATCCGCTCGCCGCCGCGGGCCGCGTCTACGTCGACGGCAACATGCTGCCGCAGGCGCCGCGCTGGATCGTGAACGCCACCGCGCGCTACAGCGTGCCGGTCGCCGACGGCGAGTTCTTCGTGTTCACCGACTGGTCGTACCGCAGCAAGGTCAACTTCTTCCTGTACGAGGCAGCCGAGTTCACCGGCAAGCCACTGACCGAAGGCGGTCTGCGCCTGGGCTACACCTGGGCCAACGGCAAGTACGAAGCCGCCGTGTTCGGCCGCAACATCCTCGACGAACGCCGCATCACCGGCGCCATCGACTTCAACAACCTGACCGGTTTCACCAACGAACCGCGTACCTGGGGTGTGCAGTTCAAGGGTAACTTCTGATTACAGGAACCTGACAGAGCACAAGGCCGCGAGCGATCGCGGCCTTTTTTTATGCATGTTGAGAGGTCAAATATCTTGTCTTATGCACAAGGTAACTGATGTTGTCACTTGATAATGAAACCACACCATATGTTATTTGCCGTACATACGAATGTGGCAAATAATCCATGTTTTTGTTAAGTCGAGCACAGAAAGCGTTGTGAAAGTGCCTCACACAATTGGAAATTCCCTTCATGCATATTTACTCGGGAGTAGTCTTTCCAAGCCGCCAGTAGAGGGCAACTCCGGCAGGAGATAGCCGGAGACACATAAAACAAGGCATTTCGCCTTGACGGAAAACTACACAAAAGGACGAACCATGAAGTCGATGCAATCGCTTTATCCGAGCCTGTTGAAAGTCACCGCTGCACTGGCCGTCGTCGTGGGCCCGCTCCACGCCTCGGCCGCTGTTCCCGACGCCGTTCCCGGCGCCGCCACGGAGCAGCAATACATCCTCCATACCGATCGCATGATCGTGAAATACAAGGACGCCAAGATCGTCAACGGCCGCGCCTTCGTGCCGGCCGTGACCGCGGCGCGCCAGTCGGTTGCCGACCGTGCCGGCCAGGACTACGGCGTCAAGCTGCAGGCCCTGCACGGCATCGCCACCGGCGCCAACGTCATGAAGCTGAGCCGCAAGCTGTCGCTGACCGAAGCCAGCGCGCTGGCCAAGGAAATGATGGCGCGCGATCCGCAGATCGAATACGCGGAACCGGACCGCATCATGACCAAGATGATGACGCCGAACGATCCGCGCTACGCAGAGCAGTGGCACTACTTCGACGCGACCGGCGGCCTGCGCCTGCCGGCCGCCTGGGATAATTCGACCGGCGCCGGCATCCGTGTCGCCGTCATCGACACCGGCTACCGTCCGCACGTCGACCTCTCCGGCCAGTTCCTGGCAGGCTACGACTTCATCTCCGACACCGCCGTCTCGAACGACGGCAACGGCCGCGACAGCGATGCCTCCGACCCGGGCGACGCCGTCACCGCCAACGCCTGCTATTCCGGTTCGCCGGCATCGAGCTCGAGCTGGCACGGCACCCACGTGGCCGGCACCATCGCCGCCGCCACCAACAACGGCGTCGGCGTGGCCGGCGTCGCCTTCGGCGCCAAGATCGTGCCGGTGCGCGTGCTCGGCAAGTGCGGCGGCTACACCTCGGACATCGCCGACGCCATCGTCTGGTCCTCGGGCGGCAGCGTCAGCGGCGTGCCGAACATCGCGGCCCGCGCCCACGTGATCAACATGTCGCTGGGCGGCGGCGGCGCCTGCGACACCACGACCCAGAACGCGATCAACAGCGCCCGCTCGCGCGGCACCGTCGTGATCGTCGCGGCCGGCAACGAGAACCAGAACGCCTCGAACGCCAGCCCGGCGAATTGCTCGGGCGTGGTGACCGTGGCCGCCACCACCAAGGCCGGCGGCCGCGCTTCCTACTCGAACTACGGCACCGTGGTCGACGTGGCAGCGCCTGGCGGCGGCACCGGCGGCGGCGTGCTGTCGACGTTGAACAGCGGCACCAACGGTCCTGGCGCCGACACCTACGCCTCCTACCAGGGCACCTCGATGGCCACCCCGCACGTGGCCGGCGTGGCTGCCCTGATGCTGGCGAAGAACGGCGCGCTGACGCCCGACCAGATCGAGTCGAAGCTGAAGAGCACCGCGCGTGCCTTCCCGGCGACCTGCTCGGGTTGCGGCACGGGTATCGTCGACGCGGCAGCGGCCGTGGCTTCGGCTACCTCCGGCGGCGGCACCACGCCGACCGGTCCGACGATTGCGGAAAGCGAATCGAACAACACGATCGCCACCGCCGACGTCGTCAGCACCGCCAACACGACCGTGACCGGCAACATGGGTTCCAGCACCGACAGCGACTACTTCGTGGTCCAGCTGCCGGCCGGTAAGACCCTGACCGCCACCATGACCCCGGGTTCGTCGACCGCCGACTACGACATCTACATCTACAACAGCTCCGGCACCCAGCTGGCGCTGAGCGAAAACGGCGCCGGTTCGACCGACACCGCTTCGGTGGCGAACACCACCAGCGCGACTGCTGCACGTTATGTGCGCGTGAAGTACTACAGCGGCGGTACCGGTGCGACCAACGGCAAGTACACGCTGCAGTTGGGCTGGTAAGTTTCCGTAAAACAGTCGAGTACCAAGGGTGAAAGACGCGCGGCTTGCCGCGCGTCTTTTTTATTTGGATATACCACGTACGTTTCCAACGTAGGGTGGGCACCCCGTGCCCACGCGGAACGATGCGTCATCGGCGGCGATGCTGGCTTTGCTGACAGACGCATGCCGATGCGTATCCAGAAGAGAGTTGTTAGCGACTGCTCTCTGAGAGACGTCAACAATCGTCATCGTGCGCGTCCAGCACCAACGTCAACACAGCGCCACGTTCCGCGTGGGCACGGGGTGCCCACCCTACGGATCAGCCAACGCTCCAGCCATCGATAGCGCCAACGCTGCCCTTGCGTCAATCCCGAATTGACGAGATACTGTATGGAATGACAGTAGTCGGCCCCCGCCGCCGCCCGAGTGAACGCCCCCGCACGTAAAATCATCCATTGCGACTGCGACTGCTTCTACGCGTCGGTCGAGATGCGCGACGATCCGTCCTTGCGCGGCCGGCCGCTGGCCGTCGGTGGGCGCCAGGACCAACGCGGCGTGGTGGCCACCTGCAACTACGAGGCACGGCGCTACGGCATTCACTCGGCCATGGCCACGGCCCAGGCCGTCAAGCTCTGCCCAGACCTCGTGATCATTCCGCCGGCCATGGAGAAGTACCGCATCGCCTCGCGCCAGATCATGGACATCTACCGCGACTACACGGAGCTCGTCGAACCGCTGTCGCTGGACGAAGCCTACCTGGACGTGACCAACTCGCCGCACTGTAAGAACAGCGCGACCCTGATCGCCCAGGAAATCCGGCGCCGCATCTTCGAGACCGTCGGCATCACCGCCTCAGCCGGGGTGGCGCCGAACAAGTTCGTGGCGAAGATTGCCAGTGACTGGAACAAGCCCGACGGCCTGTTCCTGGTGCGCCCGGACGAGGTGGATGCCTTTGTCGCCGCGCTGCCGGTGAAAAAGCTGCACGGCGTCGGCAAGGTCACCGCCGCCAAGATGAACAACCTGGGCCTGCAGACCTGCGCCGATTTGCGCACCTGGAGCATGCAGAAGCTGCAAGAGCACTTCGGCAGCTTCGGCGCGCGCCTGCACGATCTGTCGCGCGGCATCGACCACCGCGAGGTGAGTCCGGAACGCGAGCGCAAGTCGATCAGCACCGAGGAAACCTATACGCCCGACATCCCGGACCTGGCGGGTTGCCTGGCGTTATTGCCCGACTTGCACGAACACCTGCTGGGCCGCATCAAGCGCAACGCTGCCGAAAAATTCATCAACAAGCTGTTTGTGAAGATTAAGTTTTCGGACTTCCAGCAGACGACGGTGGAGTGTGTCGGCTACACGCCACACCTGCCGACCTTTGCCCGGCTGATGGAAATCGGCTGGGCGCGCGCCAGCCGCCCGGTACGCCTGCTGGGCGTCGGCGTGCGCCTGGGTGAAACAGAAAATGTCGAGCAGCTGAGCCTGTTTGACGAACATGCAACACATTGAAAAACCCTCTGTTGCCAGCCGAAAATAGGCCGGCTTCAGCGTGTAGAATGTCGTTCCCCTGAAATACTGAGACAACAGAAAGCAACTATGTGGTTCAAGAATCTTCAGATTTACCGCCTGCCCACCAACTGGGATTTCGCGCCTGAAAAAATGGAAGAGGCGCTGCAGTCGCAGGCCTTTACGCCGGCCAGCAGCAACGAATTGCTGCGCCAGGGCTGGGATGCGCCACGCCCGAACGGCAAGCTGGTCCACGTGGTCAACAAGCAGATGCTGATGATGCTGGGCACGGAAAAGAAATTGCTGCCGAGCTCGGTCATCAACCAGGTGGCCAAGGCCAAGGCGGCCGAACTGGAAGAGCAGCAAGGTTTCCCGCCTGGTAAAAAGGCGATGAAGGAACTCAAGGAACGCGTGGCCGACGAACTGCTGCCGCGCGCCTTTACCATTCGCAGCAACACCTGGACCTGGATCGATCCGGTCAACGGCTGGCTCGTGATCGATGCCGCCAGCCCGGCCAAGGCCGACGAAGTCATCAAGCTGCTGCTGAAAGCCGTCGACCGCATGCCGCTGGAGTCCTTGCGCGTGCAGCGTTCGCCGGTGGCCGTGATGACCGGCTGGCTGGAATCGGACGAAGCGCCGTACAACTTCACGATCGACCAGGACACCGAACTGCGCGCCACCGGCGAAAGCCGCGCCGCCGTGCGTTACGTGAAGCACTCGCTGGACCCGGAAGACATCCGCCGCCACATCGCCTCGGGCAAGCAGTGCACCCGCCTGGCCATGACCTGGAACAGCCGCGTCTCGTTCGTGCTGACCGAAACCCTGGCCATCAAGGGCGTCAAGCCGCTGGACGTGATCAAGGAAGGCGAAACCGTCACCTACAGCGACGATGAGCGTTTCGATAACGACATCGTGCTGATGACGGGTGAGCTGTCGAAGATGCTGGCCGATGTGGTAGAAGCGCTGGGCGGCGAAGCCAAGGCGTAAATAGTCGTAGGGTGGGTACTTGTACCCACCAGATGTGCCGCGGCATACCACCATGGTTACTACGACGAGCGATCATGCGCCGATGTGGTGGGTACGAGTACCCACCCTACAAAAACGGACCCTAAAGGGTCCGTTTTGCTTTGCTGGCGCGGCGATGAAAACTTACTTCGTCGCCACTTCCTCGCTGGTTGCCGGTTCCTCGGCCTTGCCATCGGTATACGTCGCACCCTGGCGATTCTCATGCGGCGCCGGCTTGCCCGGCAGCGGCGGCAGCGCCTTGGCCTTTTCCAGGTCGATCCCGGCGACTTCCGCCACGCGACGGCCGTAATCCTCGTCGCAATGCCACAGGTGCCAGACCATGCGCAGCTGGATCACTTCCGGGCACTGCTTCAAGTCGCCGCCGACGTTGTTGACCAGGTCGTCGCGCTCCCAATCCTCGAAGGTGCGGTAGCGGTCGCCGGCCTGCTTGTAGTCGGCCGCGGTCGAGGTGGTCTGGTAACGGCCGAGGTGGCCTTCCACGTACTGGTGGTAGTCGCGCTGCGGTTTCGGCGCTTCCTGCAGGCCGCCCATCAGGCTCGGCTCGTAGTTGATGTGCTTGCTCTCGCCGCCATCGTCGACGTAATAGGCCATTTGCCCGTCGCGCTGATTGGTTTTCGCACGCGCACGTTCCTGCGGAGCGTTGATCGGCAATTGCAGGTAGTTGGGCCCGACGCGGTAGCGCTGGGTATCGGAATACGACAGGGTGCGGCCCTGCAGCATCTTGTCGTCCGAGAAGTCGACGCCGTCGACCAGCACGCCGGTACCGAAGGCCGACTGCTCGGTTTCGGCAAACACATTGTCCGGGTTCTTATCGAGCACCATGCGGCCCGCCGGCAGCAGCGGGAACTGGTCTTCCGGCCAGCGCTTGGTGTCGTCCAGCGGGTCGAAGTCGAGTTCGGGATGCTCGCCGTCGGCCATGATCTGGATACAGAATTCCCATTCCGGATAATCGCCGCGTTCGATGGCCTGGTAGAGGTCGCGCGTGGCGTGGCTGGTGTCGTGGGCCTGGATCTCGGATGCCTGTTGGGTGGTGAGGTTGCGCACACCCTGGCGCGGCTGCCA
>DAMABW010000187.1:0-4080 GCA_031999925.1 Massilia sp.
GAACGCGGCCGTGGAAGCGGCGCGCGCCGGCGAGCAGGGGCGCGGCTTCGCCGTGGTCGCCACCGAGGTGCGCAACCTGGCGCACCGCTCGGCCAGCGCCGCCAAGGACATCAAGCAGCTGATCACCGACTCGGTGGAACAGGTCTACACCGGCAGCGCGCTGGTGAACGAAGCCGGTGCGACGATGGAAGAAATCGTCGGCAGCGTGCGCCGCGTGGCCCAGATCATGGACGAGATCAGCGCCGCCGGCAGCGAGCAGGAAGTCGGCATCGAGCAGATCAACACCGCCGTGTCCGAGATGGATGTGGTGACCCAGCAGAACGCGGCCCTGCTCGAGGAAGCGGCGGCGGCCTCGCAGGCCATGCAGGAGCAGGCCGCCAGCCTTGCCGAGATGGTGAGCGTGTTCCAGGTGGCCGGCAACGCGGTCCGCCAGCCGGCGCCGTCGGTAGCGGCCGCGCCGGCGCCCGCGCCGAAGCAGGCGCGCAAGCTTGCACTGGCGGGCGCCAAGGAAGCCGACGCCTGGGAAGCCTTTTAAACAGAAGGGTCAGCGCCTGCCGCTGTGCCGGTAGGCCAGGTGGGCCGGGATGGACAGCATGACCTGCGTGCCGCCACCTTCCGCGTCGCCGATGTCCAGTCTGGCGCCGATCTGCGTGGCGTGTTCGCGCATGCCGCGCAGGCCATAACGGCCGGGCTGTTCCCTGCGCGCCGCGTCCAGGCCCGGGCCATGGTCCCTGACGCTCAGCACGAAGTGCTGTTCCCTGTCGAGCGCCGCCATCTCCACGCGGCCCGCCGTATGGCGCAGCGCGTTGACCAGCGCCTCGCGCGCGATGGCATACACATCGTGATGCAGGCGCGGATCGAGGCGGTCGATGGCATCGGCATCAGATTCAACGAGGGCGATGCGCGCCTGGCTGCCCGGCAGGATCGTCTCGATGTCGCGCATCAGCACTTGCCGAAACTGGGCGCCCGACTCGAATTCGCTGCGCAGGCCTTTGACTTCGTCGCGTCCTTCCACCAGTACCCGCCGCGCGCGCTCGATCAGCGTGTCCAGTTCGCGTTGGGCCGTGCCCCCCGCCGGCAGTTTCGGGATCAGCGCCTGCATGCTGAACAGCAGTCCCTGCAGGCTTTGCAGGAAGGTGTCGTGGATCGAGCGCGCCAGCGATTCGCGCTCGGCGGTGCGGATCGCGAAGCGTTCTTCCATCCTGGCCGCCAGGCGGCGCACGCGCATGCGATACGCAAGGAACAGCACCGCGACGACGGCGACGGCGCACAACGCCTGGAACCAGGCGGTCTGGGTCAGGCGCGGTGCGATGCGAAAGCGTAGTACGCCCGGTTGGCGGCTGGCGACGCCATGCTCGTTGAGGGCGCTTACCTCGAAGGTGTAGTCGCCCGGGGCCAGGTGCTTGTAGAAGGCCGTGCGGCGGGTACCGGCGTCTTCCCACTGCGTATCCGCGCCGAGCAGCCGGTAGCGGAAGGTCACGCGCTGCGGCATGTGCAGGCTGGGCGACGAGTAATCGATCTCGACATCGCTTGCACCCGGACCGAGTGCGATGCCGCCTCCGGGCAGATGGCGCTTGCCGTCCGCGGCCAGGCCGAGGATGTCGACATTGGCCGTGACCGTGTTGGTCCGCAGCCTGGCAGGGTCGAGCCAGGCCAGGCCGCGTTCGCCGGCGAACCATACCTTGCCGTCGCCGGCCACGAACACGGTATCGTTCAGCCACACCGTCTCGGCCCCGCCGAGGTAGCCGTCGAGCGCATCGAACAGGGTGCCCGCCAGCACCGGCGCGGGGCTGCGCATGGCGCGCATCCAGTCTTCGCCATCGACCCGTAACAGCCCGCGCGAGGCATTCATCCAATACGCGCCGTCGGCTGCGCGGGCAATGCCGCTGACCGGCCCCAGCGCCTTCGGGGCCGCGATGCGCAGCGCTTCCAGGCGCTCGCCCTTGACAATCCCGTAGCCGCGCGTGCCCGACACGAGCACCTGGTCGCCGATGTGGATGTATTCGATGTCGCCCAGGTCCGCCGCCGAGGTATCGATCCGCCGTTCGCCGGCGCCGTCGCGCAGCGTCAGCAGGTCGCCGTCGCCGATGTAGGTGCGGCCGGCGGCATCGACGGCGATCGCCGGGCGCCTGGAGCGGATGAAGCCGGCTTCCTGCCACCGGCCGCCCGCGAAATGCCAGGTGCCCGATCCGGCCACGCGCAGCCACAGGCTGTCGTTGCCAGCCACCAGGGCGCGCAGGTTGATCGACTGGCGTGCCGCGGCCGGCAGCGGCGGAAGCGGGATGCGTTCGCTGCGGCCGGCGTACTGGCGTTCGATGCCGGCGGCGCCAGCCAGCACCAGGCTGCCGTCGGGCGCGCGCGCCATCACCTGCACGTTCAGCGGATTGGGCCGCGCAACCGGCTTGCCGTCGACGATGGTCAGCAGGTCACGCAAGCCGTTCATGCGCTGGTTGGCCAGCACGACGATGCTGCCGTCGGGATGCGGCAGTGCCTGCGTGCGGCCCCGGTCGAACAGCGCGCCGACGAAATGGACAGGCTGGTTGCGCAGGCGATCGAGTCCGCCCGCCGTGCCGATCCAGACGTTCTCTTCGCGGTCGACCAGCACCGACAGGACTTCCAGGCTGGTCATCTGCCAGCCCTGGTCGAAGCGCTCGCTGCCCAGCAGGGCTTCGAAGCCCGCCTGGTCCTGCCAGGCGCCGGGACGCAGGACGCACAAGCCGACCGGGCAATTCCCGCTCCACAGGTTGCCGTCGGCGTCGAAGGCCGACTGGTAACTGTTGCCGCGGCCCGGCATGGCGGCCGCTTGCGTAGGCGCGGGGGCCGTCAGGCGCTCGAAGCGCTTGCCGCCCACCAGCCAGACGCTGCCGTCACTGGCTTCGATCACCGTCGGATCGCGGTTCGTTGCGCGCACCAGGCGAAACGCGCGCTCGCCGGGTTCGAGCACGAACAGCTGCAGGCTGCCGGCGGCCCAGACGCGGCCATGGCGGTCCGCCATCACGTACTCGGCGCCGGGGCTGTCGTAGCCTTGGACGGCGCCGATCCGTTCGGCGACATCGCGCCGGATCCGGAACAGGCCCGCCCGGCTTGCGACCCAGGTGCTGCCGTCCGTCCCTTGCGCGATGGCGAACACGCTGCCGGTCGCTGCCGGGCCGAGGATGTGCTTGAGGCGGTGCGCGCGCAGGACGCTGACGCCGCCGGTGAGTCCGTGTCCGATCCAGAGCTCGTTGCCGGCGCCGGCGCGCAGGGCGCTGATGGCGGCATTCTGCAGGCGGCTGCCGTCGCGCGTGGTGTACGTGGCGAAGCGCACGCCGTCGAAGCGGTACAAACCGTTCCTGCGGGTGGCCAGCCACAGCCAGCCATCGTCGGTCTGCGCCATTGCATCGATCAGGCTGGGCGCCCCTTCGACATCGCCCCAGCGGTCATGCCGGTAGGCGTCCAGGCCGATCTGCGGATCGAGCGCCTGCGCGGGCAGGACGGCAAGGCAAACCAGGCAAACGAGGACGCGATTGACGAAGGTGACGATGGGAGCGATATGCATCCATCAATTTTGGCGACTTGGAAACGTTTCGTCCAGCCCGGGGAAGGCAGGCTAGCGTGCCGGCACGCGGGCGAACAGGCGTTCCAGGGCGCCCGCCAGCGCTCGGCACAGCAGCAGCACCGGCAGGTAGACCACGAAGGTCCAGGCATGCGTGTCGCCGAGCAGCGCGCGGTAGGCCGCCACCGCGCCCAGCACCACGAACATGTGCGACAGGTACAGCTCGTAGCTCAGCTCACCCATGCGCGCCAGCCAGCGCAGGCCGAGGCGCGGTTGCGGCGGGTGCGCGTAAAACGCGAGCAGCAGCAGGCAGGCGCCGATGCACAGCCAGTACAGGCCGGATTTGAACAGGTGGCGCCAGGCTACATCGCTCCAGACGAAGGCCAGCAGCAGGCAGAGGGCGCCGCACACGGCCAGCACGCGTGCCTGGCCCAGCGTAGGCGTCCAGCGCCGCGCCAATAAAGCCGCCAGCACGCCCCAGGCGATCGCCGCCATTCCGGGCAGGTAAGCCTTTTCGCGCCAGACCTCGTCGCTGGCCGGCACCA
>DAMABW010000187.1:4090-8594 GCA_031999925.1 Massilia sp.
GCAAGGGGACGAGCGCGAGTGCCCACAGCAGAAGCACGCCGATCAGCAGGCGTCGCGGCAGCCACAGGCACAGCAGCGGAAAGCCGGCATAAAACGCTTCTTCGATCGACAGCGACCACAACACGTCCCAGCCCGCCGGCGCCCAGCCGGTGCGGCCTTCGTACAGGTTGAAGGTGAAGGTGAGCGCCGAGGCCAGCAGGCCGCCGGCCGATTGTTCGCCCTCGGGTGCGAAGCCCGGCACGCCGCACCATGCGAGCACACTCAGGATAGCCAGGATGAGGCACAGCAGCGGCAGGATGCGCCTGGCGCGGGCGGCGTAGAAGCGGCGCCAGTCGATGCGCTCCAGGCTGCCGTCGCGCTCGACGATGCGGGTGGCGATCAGGAAGCCGGATAGGACGAAGAACACGAAGACGGCTTCGTAGCCGTTGAAGCTGACGGCGTCGACTAGGCGCTTCGGCAGCCATTCCCCGAGCAGGCTGGGGCCGAGCGGCAGGCGGAAGGGCAGGGCCAGGTGGTGCACGATTACCAGCAGGATGGCCAGGCCGCGCAGGCAGTCGATGCCGAAGTTGCGGGTGAGCGTGGGCGGCGCCGTGGGCGCCAGCGGTGCGCTGGCGGCATGCGTGTCGAGTGTGCTAGCGCTCATCGGCTGGCGGCATACTGTTCGGTGATGGAAGCGATGCCGTCGAGGATCGCATACGCGGCCGCCACGCGGGCGGGTATCGGCCAATTTTTATTCGCCAGCATGACGATGCCGATCTTTTTATCCGGGACGAAGGCGACGTAGGCGCCGAAGCCGCGCGTCGAACCGGTCTTGTTGAACAGCGTGCCCGGCGGCGCCGGCGCGGGCGCAAGCCTGGTGGCCGGATTCGCGTCGTGGATCATGCTTTCCGCATTTCCGGCCAGGACGCGCCGCAGGGCAAGCGGCGCGCGGTACTGCTCCCACCCGAGTCCCTGCACCATGCCGCCCACCGCGTAGTAACCGACCTGCGTGCCTTCCACGGCCTGCCGCAGCGGCTGCGGCAGGCCGGCGGGGTCGATGTTCGCCTGCACGAAGCGGATCATGTCGGCGGCGCTCGACTTCACACCATAGCTTTCCGCATCCAGCACGTCGGGCCGGACCCGCGCTGGCTTGCCCTGCGCATCGACGCCCCAGGCATAGTCGGGCATCGCCGACGCGGGCATGCGCACATGCGTGTGGCGCAGGCCAAGGGCGGGGAACAACCCGTGATCGAGGGCGTCGCCGAAATCCGATTCCAGGGCCAGTGCCGCGATCCGCCCCAGCAGGCCGATGCTCGGGTTCGAGTAACGCCGCTGCGTGCCCGGCGCGGCGTCTGGCTGCCACGTTGCCAGCCAGGCGAGCAGTTGCGCATCGTTCTTCACATCGTCCGGCACCTGCAAGGGCAGGCCGCCCGCCGTGTAGGTACCCAATTCGAGCAAGGTGGCCCGGTCGAGCGCACTGCCTTGCAAGGCGGCGATGGTCTTGCCGGGATGGTCGTCGAACGACAGCTTGCCGTCCGCCTGTGCGCGGCTGGCGAGGGTGGCCGTGAAGGTCTTGCTGACCGAGCCGAGTTCGAACAGCGTGTGCTCGGTGACCGGCCTGGCGGGGCGTGTGGCGGCCAGGCCGTAGTTGAAGAAAGCGACCTTGCCGTCGACCGTCAGCGCGACCGCCATGCCGGGCACGCCGTACTGTTTTATGACGGGTTGCACCGCGTGGTCGACGATGGAGCGGATATCGGCGGCAGCGGCGCTGACGATGGCGCCGGAACAAACGAGTGCGATGACGAGGCGGCGAACGAACATGGTGTCTCCCTGGTTGGATGCGGGAAGTATAGGTACGCCGGTCGAACCGGAACAGGCAGGCTGTCCCTGCCAGCCGGCGTTTCGTCACATGGCGGCCTTGACGGCGTCGAGATAGCGCTCGCTGACGGCGACCGCGCCGCCGCAGCGCAGGCGCAGGCGCCAGGTGGCGTCGCCGGTGCTGTCCAGGCGTGCGATCTGGTCGCACCGCACGATGGCGCCGCGGTGCACGCGCAGGAAGGCGCCAGGCGGCAGCAGCGCCTCCATGCTGCCCAGGGTGATGCGGTGCAGGACCGTGCGCCCGGCCAGGTGCAGCTGGGCGTAGTTGCCGGCCGATTCGATCCAGCAGATGTCGGCGATGGCGATGCGCTCGATGCGCCCCACCGAGCGCACGTTGATGTGGTCAATGCGGCGCGGCGCGTCGTCCGCGCCCGCAGCGAAGTCGCGCAGGGCGACGCCGTAGGCCGCGCGCTGGCGCGCGTGCAGCATGGCGGCGCCGCGTTCCACGGCCTGGGCCAGGCGGGCATCGTCGAGCGGCTTCAGGAGGTAATCGAGCGCGTGCACTTCGAAGGCCTCGATCGCATGCGCGCTGTGGGCGGTAACGAAGACGATCAGCGGCGGCTCGCGCAGGCGGCTCAGTTCGCGCGCCAGCACCAGGCCGGATTCAAGCGGCATCTGGACGTCGAGGAAGACCAGGTCGACTTCCCGGGCCGCGAGGACGGCGCGCGCATCGGCCGTGCCCTCGCATTCGGCCACCAGCTGCCAGCCGGCGTGCGCCGCCATCGCCAGGCGCAGGTTGGTGCGGCCGGGCGGTTCGTCGTCGACGATCAGGTAGCGCACGGTCATGGCTCAATGCTCCTCGCTGAGCGGCAGGCGTACTTCGGCGACGAAGCGCGCGCCTTGCAGGCCGGCCTGCAGCGACGCGCCCGCATGCATCAGGCGCAGGCGCTCGCGCGTGTTGGCCAGCCCCAGGCCTGCGCCGGGATTGGCTGGCGTACCGGGACCGGCGGGGTTGGTGACGCGGATGGCCAAGGCATCGTCCTCCAGGGCGAAGCACAAGTGGATGTCGCCCGGCCCGGCGCGGCAATCGAGGTCGTGGCGCAGCGCGTTCTCGATCAGCGGCTGCAGCAGCAGGGGCGGGCAGGCGACGTCGTGCAGGAGCGGGCCGTCGCCGGCGATGTGCACCTGCAGCCGTTCGCCGTAGCGCAGGCGCTGCAGGTCCAGGTAGCCGCGCACGAAATCCAGCTCCTCGGCCACGGTGGAACTGCTGCGCGCACTGGCCGCCAGCGCATAGCGCAGCAACGCGCTCAGGCGGCCGATGCCGCCCAGGGCCAGCGCCGTGTCGCCGCCGCGCACAAGGGCGCTGATCGCGTTCAGGGCATTGAACAGGAAGTGCGGCTCGAGCTGGGCGCGCAGGGCCAGCATGCGCTGCTCTTCCAGCGCCAGGCGCAAATGCAGCATGTCGGTCTGCGAGCGCTGCCAGGCCAGTTCGCGTTCGCGCGCGCGGCGCCAATAGTGCAGGGCGAGGACGGCGGCAAAGGTGCCGCTGGCCGAGAACCAGCCGACCAGCAGCATCTTCCGGAACAGCTGCCAGACGTCGCCGAGGCTGGCGATCTGCAGGTAGCCGCGCATCCAGGCCATCCAGGCCCATTGCGCGGGCTGGAACACCAGCACCAGGCCGAGGAAGAGCATCAGTACGTGCCGCGGCCGCTCGGTAAGGAAGGGCCAGCGCCCCAGGGCCAGCGACAGGCCGGCACTGAGCGCGATCAGCGGCACCGCGTATTCGAGGAACCAGGTGGCAAGCAGGGAAGGATAGTGGCTGTCGACGCCGCCGCGCAGGTTGTCGCTGTAGGTCTGCAGGGCGCCGAGCGCGCTGATCGCGGTCCACAGCAGCACGGCCAGGGCGATGGTCGTGGCGGCAGGCATGGAGGGGGGAAAGTCGTGGCGGTCCTTCATCGACAAAAGTATAACAGTGGCAACTATTGTCGGACCCCCGCCGCTGCCGCCGTCGTCACACGAAACCGGGGTTTCGTCCCCGCGCGGCTGCCGGCGTGCGGGCGGCGCTGCAGAATCGGGCTCATCATCCTTTTCGGGAGCCCGCTTGAAACGCCTGATCCTTGCCCTGTTCTTTCCGCTTTGCCTGGGCGCCGCCGCCGCGCCCTACCAGCTCGACGCCACCGAGGTGCGCGCCATCCGCTCCGAAGCCTTGAAGCGCGACTACCAACTGCTGGTGGCGCTGCCCGACTCGTATGATGCGAACCCTAAGCGGCGCTACCCGGTGCTGTTCGTCACCGACGCCAACTACGCCTTCCCGGTGGTGCGCAACATCGCCGGGCGCCTGGCGAAGCACGCCGGCATGGAAGAGACGATCGTGGTCGGGCTGTCGTATGCGCGCGGCGACACGCCGGGCTACAGCCGCCGCCGCGACTACACGCCGAGCACGCCGCGCACGCAAACCTATACATCCGACATGCCGGGCCGCGCGCCCGCCTTTGGCGAAGCCGCCGCCTATGGCCGCTTCATCGCCACCGAGGTCTTTCCCGTGATCGCGGCCCGCTACCGCGCCGACATGGGGCGCAAGGCCTACGTCGGCCATTCCTACGGCAGCCTGCTGGGCCTGGAACTGCTCCTGAGCAGGCCCACCACCTTCGAGCACTACATCCTCGGCAGCCCCTCGCTGTGGTTCGACCGCGGCGTGATGTTCGAG
>DAMABW010000188.1:0-8550 GCA_031999925.1 Massilia sp.
GGCCAGGGTCTCGAGCGTCGCCGGATCGTCGTTGTCCAGCCCGAAACGCCGCATCACGACCACCCGCTGCTTCTCGGGCAGTCGCGTCAGCCAGTCGCGCACCAGCAGGGTCATCTCGTGCTGCTCGGCGCGCGCATCCGGGCTGTCGTCGTTCTCCCCAGGCAGCATGTCCATCAGGCTGGCCCCCGGATCGTTGTCGAGCGGCGCATCGAGCGAGGCCGCGTGTTCCGACAGCGCGAGGATATCCTGCACCTCCTCGGCCGGACGCCCGACCAGGCTGGCGATGTCCTCGACGCTGGCATCCTTGCCGTCGTGGTGCTGGGCCTCGAGATGGTACTTGGCGCGCAGCACGGCGTTCAGTTCGCGCACCATGTGCACCGGCAGCCGCACCGTGCGCGCCTGGTTCATGATGGCGCGCTCGATGCTCTGGCGGATCCACCAGGTGGCGTAGGTGGAGAAACGGAAACCGCGCTCGGGCTCGAACTTGTCGTTGGCGCGCATCAGGCCGATGTTGCCTTCCTCGATCAAATCGAGCAGCACCACGCCGCGGTTGATGTAGTGCTTGGCGATCGACACCACCAATCGCAGATTGTGTTCGATCATCTTTTGGCGCGCGTGGAAATCGCCCGCCTTGGCCAGGGTGGCGAAGTGCGCCTCCTGCTGGGCCGAGAGCAGCGGCCGCGTGCCGATCTGGTTCAGGTAATGCTGGGTGGTATCGGTGGACAGTTCGGCGGCCAGCACCGTCTTGAGTTCGTCGACGCTGTCGGGTTCCGCGGTCGCGCCGGAAGCCACCGACGTTTCTTCCGCGCCGTCGGCCGATGCCCTGTCCGGCGCGTCGTCAGGGAAGGGACAGGACGCGCCGTCACCCTCCAGCTCGTCAGGCAGATCGTCCGATGCGTCGTGATCCTGGGAGTGCGGCGGCAGCGTCATTGGCCCTCTCTAGCGGCTGGGCAGGAACCTCGACGGGTCGACCGGTTTGCCCTGCTGGCGAATCTCGAAGTGCAGCTTGACGGTATCGGCGTCGGAATCGCCCATCTCGGCGATCACCTGTCCCTTGGCCACGTTGTCGCCTTCCTTGACGACGATCGCGCGGTTGTGGGCATAGGCCGATAGCAAGCTGTTGCTGTGTTTGACGATGACGAGGTTACCATAACCCCGGATGCCACTGCCAGCGTACATCACTTTGCCGGCGCCGGCAGCCATGACTTGCTGGCCGGCGCGCCCGGCGATGTCGATGCCCTTGTTCTTGCCTTCGTCGAAGGTGGCGATGATGCGCCCGTCCGACGGCCACATCCAGCTCAATTTCTCATCGTCGGTGGCGGTGACAGTGGCGCCGACGCGCGAGCCGGCCACGGTTGCCGCCGCCGGTGCCGGTGCCGGACCTGCCCCGGCATTCACCACGTTCTCGGCCTTGTCGCCGCGCTGGGCCTCGGCCACGTTGTCTTCGCTGTACGGTTTCTTGTCGGCGCGCGGCGCGGTCTTGCGCGGCGCCTGCGGACGGCTGTCCGGCGGCATCGGCACCGGCTGGGTCACGACGTTGTTGCCGGCCACGCGCTCGCTGACCGACGGGCTCACGCGCAGCACCTGGCCGACCTTGATGTCGTCCGGGTCGGCCAGGTTGTTCCAGGCAACCAGGTCGCGGTAGCTCTGGCCATGGTCGAGGGCGATGCGCAGCAGGGTGTCGCCGCGGCGCACGGTATAGGTACCGCGGGTGTCCTGGCGTGGCTCATCGACACGCGCCGGCGCCGCCGGACGGGTATGGGCCGGGACCTGGGACACGGGGCGTTCGACGACAGGCGCGCGGCGGGTAGCGGTGTTGCAGCCGGCCAGCAGGCCGAGCATGAGGGTCAGCAATACGAATTGGTTACGAGTACGGGATCGTTGTTTCATTCTTTTCTAATACCTATTACAGACTGGGCAGCGGTCAAACGGTGCCGGGACGCAAGGGGACGAAATGGCAGGATTCCAGCGTCTCGCTGGTCCATTCGGACTTGCCGATGCGGGTGATCCGCTCCAGGCGCTGCACCTGGCCCCCGACCGGGGCCACCAGGCGTGCGCCGATGGCAAGCTGCTCGAGCAGTGCGCGCGGCACTTCCAGGCCCGCTGCGGCCAGGATGATCCCATCGAAGGGCGCCACCTGTGCGAGCCCGAGCATACCATCTCCGTAGTGCAAACGGAGATTGGATATGCGCAAGGGCCGCAGGTTGGCCTTGGCCAGTTCGTGCAGCGGCTTGATGCGTTCGATCGAATAAACTTCCTGTGCCACGCGCGCCAGCACCGCGGCCTGGTAGCCGCAGCCGGTGCCGATTTCGAGCACGCGCCCCAGTGTAACCCCATTCCCGGGCTTGCTGTCGCGCAATTTCTCGCGCATGGCCTCAATCATACGCGCAACAATATAGGGTTGGGAAATCGTTTGATTGTGCCCGATCGGCAGCGAAGCGTCGATATACGCCTGGCTCGACAGCGCCGGCTCGATGAACAAATGGCGCGGCACCGCTTCCAGGGCGGCCAGCACGGCCGGGTCCTTGACGCCCTGCCCCGCCACCCGCGTCACCATGGCGCGCCGGATCGCCTCGGTGGCCATCAGGTCGGAGCGTTGGGCCGCGGGCGCGCTCTGGGTGCTGGGCGCGGCGTAGCCTGGCGCCCGCGGGCCGGGCTGGGGCGGCTTCGGCGGCTGGGCGGCGGCGGCGCCGACGGCGCGCGCGGCGTTCTGGGTGGCTGTCTGGGGCGTGGCCACCGGGGCCGGCGTGCCGGGTTTGCGCGCGCCCCCGGTCACCGAGGACAGCGGCAGGGGAAAGCGTTTGCCCTCCGGGGCGCCGGGCCGGTCTGTCATGTTTGTCCCTTGTCAGGTTCGCTATCGTTTGCCTGCGGATGACCTGGTCGATTCGCCAACGCGTTGGCCAGCAGTTCGAGCTGGGGCCGGTGGGTCAGGTCGATCTGCAGCGGCGTGACCGAGATCTTTCCCTGGGCCGTGGCATGGAAATCCGTGCCCTCGCCGGCGTCGCGGCAGGCGCCCGGTGCGCCGATCCAGAAGATTTCGCGTCCGCGCGGGTCTTGCGAGCGGATCACGGGTTCGGCCTGGTGGCGGCGCCCGAGCCGGGTCGGGGTCAGCGGGCCGAGCTGCTCGTAAGGCAGGTTCGGAATGTTCACGTTCAGCAGGAACGGCGACGGCAGCATCTCGAAGCGGCGCAGCACCACGTCGCGCGCGGCGCGGGCGGCGGAATCGATGTGGGCCCAACCCGAGTGGACCTGGGAAAAGGCGATCGCCGGGATGCCGAACAGGAAAGCTTCGGTGGCGGCGGCAACAGTGCCCGAATACAGGGTGTCGTCGCCCATGTTCTGGCCATTGTTGATGCCGGACACCACCAGGTCGGGCGGCGCTTCCTGCATGCCAGTCAGGGCGATGTGGACGCAGTCGGTCGGCGTACCGTTAACAAAATAGAAACCGTTTGCCGCCTTGGTGACGGACAGCGGACGGTCGAGCGAAAGCGAGTTGGACGCACCGGAGCGGTTGCTGTCGGGCGCGACAACAATGATCTCGGCGATCGCCGCGAGGGCATCGGCAAGAGCGTTAATACCAGGGGCGAGGTAGCCGTCGTCGTTACTGATAAGAATTCGCATCACGCGATTTTACCTGAAGCAACTGCCGGAACGCGCAACGTCGGTACATAAATTCTGGCCGCCGCAGGGGAGCGCCGTTGTCCTGGAACGACGCTTCCCGTGGCTTGCACGCCACCCGCGGCGCGGCAGCGCGCGCCGGTTTGCTAGGCCGGCAATGTTGCTAACGCAAGGCCACAGGCCGCCCTCCCGCCGCCTCGATCAGCGCGCCCTCGAGCGACGCGACTTCGTCTTCGGTAAAGGCGAGCAAGGCATCCTTGTCGCCGTCGTCGAGGTAGACCTGCTTGATCAAGGCCACTCCGCGCCGCCGCAGCGCCTGTGCCACGTGCGGGCGCAGGATGGTTTCGCGCAGGCTGTCGGCCAGGGCGCGGGCTTCCTGTCCACGGCGCGCGTCGACCAGTTTTTGCAATTGAGATAACTTGTGTTCGAGCAGATCGTGCGGCGCGGCGGGAGAAGCATCGCGCAGGCCGTCGCGTCGGCCGTCGTGCGCGCCTTCGCGTGGGCCATCGCGGCCACCGTCGCTTCCGGCACTGCGGGCAAGCGCGGTGCGCGGCGCCATATCGGACACGTCGCTCGATGCCGCCGTTACGCTGGCGCGCGCCGTGGCGCCTCCTGCCACTCCCGCGCCACGCCCGGCCGCAAGGGCGCCGACCGCGCCGCCCGGTGCCAGGCCGGGTGCATCGTGCAACCCGGCAGACATGGCGCGGATATTCAGCAGGCGGCTGCTGCCCTCTTCCACGCTGGCCTCCAGGCGGCGCGCGGCCTGGCTATGGCCCTGGCTCGACAGGGTCCGGGCCAGCATCTGCTTGCTGCGCAGGGTTTCGTGGTCGTCCATGCCGCGCAGGCGCTCGTGCAGGCTGACCACGTGCTGCTGCAGGCGCCGTGCTTCCTCGAGTTCGCCCTGCTCCGAAAGCGTGGAGGCCAGGCGCAGCAGGATGCTCAGGGTGTCCGGGTGCTCGGAGCCGAGGCGCCGTTCGCGCGCCGTGGCCAGCGACTGCTGCATCTCGCGCACTGCGCACAGGTCGCCCTGGGCCGCGAAGATCTCGGCCAGCGCCTCGCGCGCCTGCAGGGTGGCGGCGGCATCCGGCCCGGCCTGGCGCTCGCGTACCCTGAGCACCCCTTCCTGCAGTTTGCGCGCGTTGCCGAGGTCGCCCATGTCGCGCAGCAGGGTGGCCAGCAACTGGGTGCAGCGCAGCGTGTCCTCGTGCTCGGTGCCGAGGATGCGCTGGCGCCCTTCCAGCACGCGTTCGTAGACCATGCGCGCGCGCGAGTATTCCCCCTGGCGCGCCAGGGTGCGCGCCTGCCCGGCGAGCGCGTCGAGGGTGGCGATGTGGCCGGGGCCGTACAGCCGCTCGCAGGCCTCGACCACGGATTCGTGCAGCGCCAGCGCGCGCGGGAATTCCTCCACCTGGGCCAGGGTGGCGGCCAGGCCCGAGCGCGCGGCCAGGGTCTCGGCGTGTTCTTCGCCGGCCCCAAGCAGGCAATGTTCGAGCAGGAGTTCGTATTGCGCGCGGGCGTCGCGCAGGCGGCCGCTGTCGCGCAGCAGCGCCGCCAGCGCCGAGCGGCTGGCGCGGGTATCGGGATGGCTGTCGCCGAACAGGCGCTGGCGCAAGGCGGTACTTTCTTCGAAGCTTTCCTGGGCCTGGGCCGTGCGCCCCTGTGCGCGCTGCAGTTCGCCCAGCCGCAGCAGGTCGCGCGCCAGCGGCGCCGCGTTCGGATCGGGCGTGCCGGCGCCCAGCAGCCCGCCGCCCTGCCCGCCGGCGGCCAGCGCCGCGCGGCTGGCGCCGATGGCATCGAGCAGGTCGAGCTCGGCGCGCGACTGCCACGGAAAACGTCCGCCTTCCAGCCAGCCCAGCAGCGCGGCCACGCTGCGCGCCGGCGCGTGGCAGTCGGCGTCGCGCAGCGCGGCCGCGCCCAGCAGCTCGCCGGGTGTGCCGCAGGCCAGCAGCGGCACTTCGTCGAGGTAGCTGTCGAGCGAGAGCTGGGACAGGCCGTAGCAGTTGCGCAGCAGCTGTTCCAGCGCCGGCTGGTAGCCGGGAATACCGCGCTGCGGGTCGCCGCGCCGCCACAGCGCGCGGCGTTCCGGGTCGGCGCCTTCGAGTCCGCAAGGCAGCGGATAGACCAGCAGCGGACGTTGCTCGTCTTCGTGGCTGCAGCGGTATTCGACGGCGCGCGCCACCACGCCGCCCAGGCCGTCGAGGCTGCGCCCGCCCGGCGTGAACAGGCCGACCAGACGGTCGGGCAGCAGCGTGGTGCAGACGCTCACCGCGGCCGACCGTCCGCCGCGCGCATCGATCAGCACGTGGCGGAAGTGGCGCGCCAGGTGGGCGGCAAAGGCGCGGTACAGGGCCGGACAGGCGGCGAACAGGCCGTCCCAGTCCATGCGGTCGGCGCGCTCGCCGTAGCTGTCGTCGAAGCGGCCGGCGCGCATCAGGTACAGCGAGCGACTCTGGTCGACCCGTTCGACATAGGCTTCCCAGTCGATCGCCTCGAGCACCAGGCGCGCACGCTCCTCGTGCTCGAGGTCGGCCCCGGCGCGGCCCAGCGACTGCAACTGCCGCAGTTGCTGCAGTTGCTCACCGCAGGCCTCGAAGTATTCGAGCAGGCCGGGACGGGCCGCGGCGGCGCGGGCGGCGGCGCGCGCATCGGTGCGGACGTCGGGCCGAGGGTCCTCGAAGCGTTCGTCGCGGGTCGGGAAGTAATGGTGCAGGCCGGGCGCCTCGGTATCCCAGTCGATCATCAGCACCGGCACCGTGGCGTTTTGCCCGGCCGCCAGTTGCACGGCGGCGTGGGCCAGCGCGACACTGCGCGCGGCGCCATGCTCGAAGGAGTAGAAGGTGGTGACTTCGCCGGGCCTGGGAATCGGCGGTAGCGTCAGGCAGGTGATTTCCATGTAGCTCCTCATTTTTTCGGGAAAGTGAGATCCGGGATGGCGCGCCACTCGGGTGGGACATCGGGGAGCACGAATTGGTTGCAATCATGCCCAGGCGGCGTATGCCGCTTCTGGTACTGGTAATGGGTGGCAATACGCTTGACCATCTTGTTGAGGTCGGGGAGGAAATCGGGATTCGATTTCAGGTCGGCGGTCGCCATGGTGAAGTGCGAGAAATCGACATAGAAGCTGGACGCCGCGATCTGCGGCGGCAGCCGGTCGGGGTGCTGGGTCATGATGACGGGGATGATCAGGTGGCTGGGCAGCGTGTACCAGGTGCTGCGCTCGGCCTCGATCAGGCGCATGGCCGCGTATTCGCGGCGCGTATAGGCATGCGCCTCGTACTTGGGCGTGTAGATGAGGATCATGCACACGCTCTCGCACATGGCGCGCGCGATCCTGCCGTCGAGGTCGTCACCGCCGCCGAGCTGTTCGGTATCGACGAAGAGTTCTTCTTCGTTGTCGAAATACGGTTCGAGATAGCATTGCAGCGCATCGACCAGCGCGGCCTTGAAATGCTGCATCAGGGCGTGCCGCCCGTGGGCGTAGCTGAAGAAGCAGCCGTACCGGATTGCCATTCGATTCCCCTGTTCAATACGCCCGCGGCGCGCACGCGCATCCACCACTCTAGCGCCGCACACCCTCGTCACTTTGCGTGCGAACAAACGCGCCTGGCCCCAGGAAGGCGCCAGGGCGGACAGCGCAGGCGGCGCTGGACCTGACGATTCCCGGCGGAACACATCGCGCGCTACTGAGGCATAATTGACAAGAATCGCAACCACCAACACAACAACAGGAGATGCAATGAAAGCGATCGTATGCAAGGACTGGGGCCCGCCCGACAGCCTGGAACTGCAGGACCTGCCCGACCTCGTGCCGCAAGCCGGCGAAGTCGTGGTCGACGTGCGCGCGGCCGGGGTCAACTTCCCCGACGTGCTGACCGTGCAGGGCAAGTACCAGTACCGTCCCGAGCTGCCTTTCACGCCGGGTAACGAGTTCGCCGGCACCGTGCGCGCGGTGGGCGAAGGCGTCACCCACTTCAAGGCCGGCGACCGGGTAATCGGCTTCGCCCGCAGCGGCGCCTTTGCCGAGCAGGTACGCGCGCCGGCCGACGTCCTGATGCCGATGCCGCCCGACATGGACTTCGACATCGCCGCCGCCATCACCCTCACCTACGGCACTTCGCACCACGCGGTGGTCGACCGCGCGCAACTGAAGGCCGGCGAAACCATGCTGGTGCTGGGCGCGGCCGGCGGCGTCGGCCTGGCGGCCATCGAGATCGGCAAGGCGCTGGGTGCGCGCGTGATCGCGGCGGCATCGAGCGCGGAAAAACTGGAAGTCTGCCGCGCGCATGGCGCCGACGTGCTGATCGACTATTCGAAAGAAGACTTGCGCGAGGCGCTGAAGGCGGCGACCGGTGGCAAGGGTCCGGACGTGATCTACGACCCGGTGGGCGGGCCGTACACCGAGCCGGCGTTGCGTTCGATCGCCTGGCGCGGGCGCCATTTGGTGATCGGGTTCGCGGCGGGCGAGATTCCGAAGCTGCCGTGGAACCTGATGCTGCTGAAAGGCGCGTCGGTGGTGGGCGTGTTCTGGGGCGAGTTCGCAAAACGCGAGCCGAAGGCGAACGTGGCCGCGATGCGCGAGATGCTGGGCTGGATGGCCGAGGGCAAGCTCAAGCCGCTGGTGTCGCAGCGCTATGCGCTGGCGGAGACGGCGCAGGCCCTGAACGACATGGCCGATCGCAAGGTCACGGGCAAGGTCGTGATCGTCCCGTAATTGGTATCGATACGCGCAGGGTGGACAGGGAACCCGTCCACCCTGCGACGATTACTCCGCGTCCGGCTTGAAGAACCTGATCACGTCTTCCTGCACGCGCGTACGCTTGAATGGCGGCAGGCTTTGCCAGATGCGCCGTCCATACGGCTTGCTGATCAGGCGCGGATCGCAAATCATCAGCACCCCGCGGTCCTCGACGTCGCGGATCAAGCGCCCGGCGC
>DAMABW010000189.1:0-8524 GCA_031999925.1 Massilia sp.
GGTGCGCGACCTCGACTTTCCACGCCTGCAGATAGCCGTCGTGGCGCTGGCCCTGCTGGTCGCCCAACTGACCCTGCTCGACCTGACCGAACCCGAGACCGATATCCTGGTGCTGGTCACCGCCGCCTGCCTGGTCTACCAGGCCTGGTGGATCGTCCCGTACACGAAGGTCTACCCGAACGAGGTCAAGGCGGCGGTGTCGGGCGACCCCGACGAGCGCCTGCGCATCCTCACCGCCAACGTGCTGGCGCCGAACCACAATGCCGAAGGCCTGCTGGCCCTGATCCGCGAACACCGGCCCGACATCTTCGTGACCCTGGAATCCGACGCCTGGTGGCAGCGCCACCTCGATACCCTCGAAGGCGAATACCGCTACACCATGAAGTGCCCGCTCGACAATCTGTACGGCATGCACGTGTACTCGAAACTGCCGCTGGAAGACACGGCGATCCAGTATCTGGTGGAAGACGACATCCCCTCCATGCATGCGATGCTGGTGCTGGAATCGGGCCGCAAGGTGCGCATGCACTTCCTGCACCCGGCGCCGCCCAGCCCGACCGAGCACGATGAATCGACCGAGCGCGACGCCGAGTTGCTGGTGGTGGCGCGCAGCGTGGCCGACCTCGACACCCCGGTGGTGGTGGCCGGCGACCTGAACGACGTCGCGTGGTCGACCACCACGCGCCTGTTCCGCAAGATCAGCGGCCTGCTCGATCCGCGCATCGGGCGCGGCATGTTCAACACCTTCCACGCCGGCATCCCGATCTTCCGCTGGCCGCTCGACCACCTGTTCCACAGCAAGCACTTCACGCTGGCCCACATCCAGCGCCTGCCGGCCTTCGGCTCGGACCACTTCCCGATGCTGGTCGAACTGGCCTACGACCGCCGCCATGGCGCGACCCAGCAAGGCCTGGAGGCCGATGCCGAGGACGAAGCCCTGGCCGACGAGAAGATCGCCGCCGAACCGGTGAGCGAGGCCGACGTGCACGAGCCGCAAGCCTGATCCGGTCTGGATCTTGGGTCTTGGATCTTGGGTCTTGGGACTTGGATCTTGGATTCTGGATTTTGTAGGGTGGACTCCTGAGTCCACGCGGTAGGACTGCTTATCGGTCATGGCCCGACCGCCCGGCGCCGATCCGCAAGCATGTCAGCACTGACACTGTCTCGACCCGCAAGCGCTCTACCGCGTGGACTCGGGAGTCCACCCTACGTACCCCATTACTGCTCGTCCTCGGGCCGCAACGGCGAAACCACCCAGTCTAATTCCTCGATGAGTGCGCGCGCCATCTCGTCGCAGCTTTCGCGGTAATGGTGCATGTGCGCACCTGGATCGGCGAGCGGCGCTTGCCGATACCCCATCGCATCCAGCACGGCGGCAAAGCACTCGATCGGACCATAGGCGTAGAAATCGTCATGGCGGTCCCACACCACCGTCGCCCCGTCGGCGGGCGAATGGACCCAGATGTCGAAGCGTGCATCGCTTTGCAGGAAGCTGCCGAACTTGCGGATAAAGGCGCGCAGGGTGTCCGCGTCAAGCTCGGGACTCCGGTAGCGCCCGGCCTCGGCTTCGCCGCGCGGCGTATGCAGGACGTAGAGCAGCATCAACGGCGCGGCAAGGCAACCGGCCAACTCCTCGAACACCGCCGGATCGCCGCCGCGCAGATGCCCGCTCAGCCGGCCCGCATCGACCCTGTAGTGCGCCGGCGGCAGGAAGGCAAGCCATTCCCCGTCGACCTGATGTGACAGCTTGTGCATCCGCATCTCCAATCAAGGCGCCACCGACGCCGCCCGCTTCAGGCAGCGCAAGGTAAATGTCGAGCGCGTGTGTTTTACTCCCGGCAGTTTATACAACTTCTGGCGCAGGAACCGCTCGTAGCCCTCGGTGCCCGACACCGCCACCTTGATCAGGTAATCGTATTCGCCCGACAGCAAATATGCCTCCATCACTTCCGGCAGGTCGGCCAATGCATCCGAAAACGCCTGGAAGATCTCGTCGTCGTGCCGGTCCACCGTCACCTCGATGATCACCGTGTCCGGTACGCCCAGTGCGCGCTGGTCGAGCACGGCCACATAGCGGTCGATATGCCCGGATTCCTCGAGCGCCTTGACCCGGTGCCAGCACGGTGTGGGCGACAGATTGACGGTTTCGGCCAGTTTCTGGTTGCTGATGCGGCCGTCGCGGCTGAGGGTACGCAGTATCTTGCGGTCGATCTCGTCGAGTACGCCATCTTTCATCGTCCGGCCTCTTTACAAAAAATTACATCGCTGGATAGTTCTTCTATTTTTTGAGCAGAATGAAGAAGAACCTTCGTAGTATTCCACGAATGCCGCATGCATACGAAAGAATATTTTTTGTGCGGCGCAGTAAAATCGATGCCTCCCATATAAACATGCCATTTCGCTGCCGCCAAGCTTGTCGATACAAGCTGGCTTACGGCAGCGCAGCACTCGATTTCCGGAGTATTCGTGTCAGAAGCAGCTTCTCGCAGCGCCCTAGGCTACCGCAACGATCCTTTCGCAGGCGAACTGCCGCTCATGCTGGCCGCTCCCGCGCTGTTCGCTGCCAACCTGGTGGTGGCGCGCTGGGCCGAGAGCGCCGCGATCCCGCCGGTCTTCCTCGCCTTCGGCCGCTGGGCGCTGGCATTCGCGATCCTGCTGCCGACCGTCGGCCCGCGCATGTGGGCGCTGCGCGGCACGCTGCTTGCCAACTGGCCGCGCCTGCTGCTGCTTGCCGGCCTGGGCATGGGCGTGGCCGTCGCGCCGCAATACATCGGTGCGCGCCATACCAGCGCGGCGAACATCGCCATCATTTTCGCGGCCTGCCCGGCGGTGGTGACCCTGATCGAAACCCTGGTGTGGAAGGCGCCGCTGTCCAAGCGCCAGGCCGCCGGCATGCTGCTGGCCATCGCCGGCGCGCTGCTGGTGCTGTCCAAGGGTCATCTCGAAGCGCTCGGTTCGCTCAGCTTCGGCCAGGGCGACCTGTGGGTGATCGCCGCCGCCAGCGGCTGGGCCCTGTACACCGTGTTCGGTCGCCGTTTGCCCTTGCCGCCGATGCCGGCCACCGTCAAGCTGGCCAGCCTGATCGGCGGCGGCGCGCTGGTGCTGGCGCCATTCGCGGCGCTGGAAGCTTACACCGGTACGGTGCCAAACTTCGGCGACGCCCGCCTGTACATCGCGCTGGCGTTTCTCGCCGTGGTGCCGAGCCTGGGCGCCTATTTCTGCTTCGACCGCCTGGTCGGCATGGCCGGGCCGGCGCGCGCCAGCATGGCGCTCTACCTGATTCCGCTGTTCGCCACGCTGGCCGCCTGGCCGCTGCTGGGCGAAGCGCCGCAGGCCTATCACGCGGCCGGTTTCGGCTTCATCCTGGCGGGGCTGGCGGTCTCGAACATGCGCCGGCGCTGATTCACTCCCGGGCGCTCGGTTGCGCGGGGCGAAAAGATGGTCGTTCGTCTATAATGAGCAGCCCATCGGCCCCGATTTTTCTCCAGCGAGAAGCACCGCCTGCATGCCTTTCGATCTCATCAAGCACCTCCCCAAAGCGGGTAATCGTTTCGTCCTGCCGGCCCTCGCCGGCTCCTCCGACGCCTACGCCCTGGCCATTGCCGGCCTCGCGTTCAAGGCGCAAAAACAGATGCTTACCGTCATCGTGGCAAATGCCAGCGACGGCCAGCGCCTGCTCGACGAAATCGCGTGGTTCGCCGACGGCAAGCTGTCCTGCCACCTGCTGCCGGACTGGGAAACCCTCCCCTACGACGCCTTCTCGCCGCACCAGGACCTGGTGTCGGAACGCCTGGCCACGCTGCACGAGATCCAGAACGGCCACTGCGACGTGCTGCTGGTGCCGGCCACGACTGCCCTGGTGCGCCTGGCGCCGCCGTCCTTTTTGGCCGCCTACACCTTCTTCTTCCGCCAGGGCGAGAACCTGGACGAAGCGAAGCTCAAATCCCAGCTGACCCTGGCCGGC
Source organism: Massilia sp. (assembly GCA_031999925.1). Taxonomy (GTDB): domain Bacteria; phylum Pseudomonadota; class Gammaproteobacteria; order Burkholderiales; family Burkholderiaceae_D; genus Telluria. The sequence continues at coordinate 3,965 of DAMABW010000189.1, forward strand.
TATACCCACGTGTCGCAGGTGATGTCGCCCGGCGAATACTCGGTGCGCGGCGGCCTGATCGACCTGTTCCCGATGGGTTCCGCCCTGCCCTACCGCCTGGACCTCTTCGGCGACGAGATCGAGACCATCCGCACCTTCGACGCCGACACCCAGCGCTCGCTGTATCCGGTGAAGGAAGTGCGCCTGCTGCCGGGCCGCGAATTCCCGATGGACGAAGCCGCCCGCACCGCCTTCCGCGGCCGCTGGCGCGAACGCTTCGAGGGCGACCCGTCGCGCTCGCCGGTGTACAAGGACATCGGCAGCGGCATCGCCTCGGCCGGCATCGAATACTACCTGCCGCTGTTCTTCGAGGAGACGGCGACCCTGTTCGACTACCTGCCGAAGGACGGCCCGCTGGCCATGGTCGGCGACATCGAGGCATCCATCCAGCGCTTCTGGATGGACACCGAATCGCGCTACCGCTTCCTGAAGAGCGACCGCGAACGCCCGATCCTCGAACCTGCCGAACTCTTCCTCGGCGCCGAGCAGTTCTTCACCTGCGCCAAGCCGCACGGGCGCTGGAACATCCCGCGCGATCCGCAGGCGCCAGCGTCCGAGCTGTCGGCGCCGGTGCCCGATATCGCGGTCAACCGCCGCCTGGAAGACCCGCTGGCGAATTTGCGTTCCTACCTGGCGCGCACGGATTGCCGCGTGATGATCTGCGCCGAATCGAACGGCCGCCGCGAGACCCTGCAGCAGTACTTCAACGAGTACAAGCTGGACCTCGTGCCGGTCGAAGGCTTCGATGGTTTCCGTGCCTCCGATGCGAAACTCGCCCTGGGCGTGGCGCCGCTGCAGGCCGGCTTCGAACTGTTCGAGGATGCCAGCGGCTGCATCGCCTTCATCACCGAGACCGAGCTGTATGCGGGTTCGGGCCGGCGCGCCGGCAAGAAGAAGCAGGAAGCGACCAGCCAGGTCGAATCCATGGTGCGCGACCTGTCCGAACTGAAGATCAACGACCCGGTGGTCCACATCAACCACGGCATCGGCCGCTACATGGGGCTGATCTCGATGGACCTGGGCGAAGGCGAAACCGAGTTCCTGCACCTGGAGTACGCCAAGGACACCAAGCTGTACGTGCCGGTGTCGCAGTTGCACGTGATCTCGCGTTATTCCGGCACCTCGCCCGAAGACGCACCGCTGCATACCCTCGGCTCCGGCCAGTGGGACAAGGCGAAGAGAAAAGCCGCCGAGCAGGTGCGCGATACCGCCGCCGAGCTGCTCAACCTGTACGCGCGCCGCGCCGCGCGCCAGGGCCACTCGTTCGAATACTCGAGCATCGACTACGAGAACTTCGCGCAAAGCTTCGGCTTCGACGAAACGCCGGACCAGGCCGAGGCGATCAACAACGTCATCAAGGACATGACCTCGGGCCGCCCGATGGACCGCCTGGTCTGCGGCGACGTCGGTTTCGGCAAGACCGAAGTCGCGTTGCGCGCCGCCTTCATCGCCGTCATGGGCGGCAAGCAGGTGGCGATTCTCGCCCCGACCACGCTGCTGGCCGAGCAGCACGCGCAGACCTTCGCCGACCGCTTCGCCGACTGGCCGGTGAAGATCGCCGAGCTGTCGCGCTTCAGGACCGGCAAGGAAATCAACAACGCGATCAAGGGCATGGCCGACGGCACGCTCGACATCGTGATCGGCACCCACAAGCTGCTGTCGCCGGACGTGAAGTTCACGCGCCTGGGCCTGGTGATCATCGACGAGGAGCACCGCTTCGGCGTGCGCCAGAAGGAAGCGCTGAAAGCCCTGCGCGCCGAGGTCGACGTGCTGACGCTGACCGCCACGCCGATCCCGCGTACCTTGGGCATGGCACTGGAAGGCCTGCGCGACTTCTCCATCATCGCCACCGCACCGCAAAAGCGCCTGGCGATCAAGACCTTCGTTCGCAGCGAAGACGGCTCCGTCATCCGCGAAGCCTGCCTGCGCGAGCTGAAACGCGGCGGCCAGATCTACTTCCTGCACAACGAAGTCGAGACCATCGAGAACCGGCATGCGATGCTGCGGGAACTGTTGCCGGAAGCGCGCATCGGCATCGCCCACGGCCAGATGCACGAGCGCGACCTGGAAAAGGTGATGCGCGATTTCGTCGCCCAGCGCTTCAACATTTTGCTGTGCACCACCATCATCGAGACCGGTATCGACGTGCCGACGGCGAACACCATCATCATGCACCGCGCCGACAAGTTCGGCCTGGCCCAGTTGCACCAGTTGCGCGGACGCGTCGGCCGTTCGCACCACCAGGCCTATGCGTATTTGCTGGTGAACGACGTGCAAAGCCTGACCAAGCAGGCGCAGCGCCGCCTGGACGCGATCCAGCAGATGGAAGAACTGGGCAGCGGCTTCTATCTCGCCATGCACGACCTGGAAATCCGTGGCGCCGGCGAAGTGCTGGGCGAGAACCAGTCGGGCGAGATGCTGGAGATCGGGTTCCAGTTATATTCGGACATGCTGAACGAGGCCGTACGCTCGCTGAAGGCCGGCAAGGAGCCGGACCTGGCGGCGCCGCTGTCGACCACCACCGAGATCAACCTGCACTGCCCGGCCCTGCTGCCGGCCGACTTCTGCGGCGACGTGCACGAGCGCCTGTCGATCTACAAGCGCCTGGCCAATTGCGAAAGCCAGGGCAAGATCGATGACATGCAGGAAGAGCTGATCGACCGCTTCGGCAAACTGCCGGAACAGGTGAAGGCGCTGATCGAAACCCACCGCCTGCGCATCGCCGCGAAAACCGTGGGCATCGTGAAGATCGACGCCCACAGCGAAGCGGCCAGCCTGCAGTTCATGGAGCAGCCGCCGATCGACCCGATCAAGATCATCACGCTGATCCAGAAGAACCGCCACATCAAGCTGGCCGGCCAGGACAAGCTGCGCATCACCGCCGCCATGCCGGACCTGGCCACGCGCGTGACGCAGGTGAAGCAAACCATCAAACAACTGCTGGCATAAGAAACATGACGATGAATCTGGTATTGCAGGGGCCGGGCGCCGCGCAGGCCTTGTTGACGGACCTTGCCGCCCTGGCGCGTCCGGCACGGTCGGTGGCGCTCTCGGAGCACGCGCTGCGCTGCGAAGACGTGGATGCGTCGCCTGAAGTGCGCGAGCAAGTCGCCGCAGCGGCCTTTGCGGCCGGCGTGGACGCCACCTTCATCGCAGCCGGCCGCACGCTCGCCGATTTCAAATTGGTGGCGATGGATATGGATTCGACGCTGATCACCATCGAGTGCATCGACGAGATCGCGGACATGCAGGGACTGAAACCCCAAGTGGCCGAGATCACCGAAGCGGCCATGCGCGGCGAACTCGATTTCGCGGCCAGCCTGACGCGGCGGGTAGCCCTGCTCGAAGGCCTGGAGGCATCGGCGCTGGCGCGCGTGTATGAAGAGCGCCTGCGCATCTCGCCGGGCGGCGAAGCGATGCTGGCGGCGGTGCAGGCGGCAGGGCTGAAGACGCTGCTGGTCTCGGGCGGCTTCACCTTCTTCACCGAGCGTTTGCAGGCGCGCCTGGGGCTCGACTACGCGCATGCGAACGTGCTGGAAGTCGAGAACGGACGCCTGACCGGGCGCGTGGTCGGCGGCATCGTCGACGCCGAGGAAAAGCGGCGCACCGTGGAACGCGTGTGCGCGGAACTCGGCATCGAACCGCGACAAGCCATCGTCATGGGCGACGGCGCCAACGACCTGCGCATGATGGGCATCGCCGGCCTGTCGGTGGCCTTCCGCGCCAAGCCGGTGGTGCGTGCGCAGGCCGGCATCGCACTCAACTTCAGCGGGCTCGACGGCATCCTGAACGTCCTCGCCTGAACTTCGCGCGGGCACGGGGCGCAAGGCGGCCCGTGCCCGGGCGGATACCCTTTTCTCCCCTCTTCCCGCGTCAAATTTGTTGCACCGTGCAATGAATTGCCCAACCGCAAGCTCTATCTCATCAATTCCTGCGCCAGCGCAAACTCCCTGCTGAGTTTCTATTGAGTCGACCCGACCGGAAGCATAGATTGGACACATAGGCCACCACCCGCGTGTCGCGATTTCCGGGGCCGCTATTTTTCCATGGAGCGTAGGTATGCACGAGCATTTGCCTGTCCCACCCAGCGGGCGCAGCGCCCGCCCGGCGCGCCGCAATTTCCTGCGCGCCGGCCCATTGCTGGCTGCCAGCCTCGCCGTCCCGGCCGTGCCCGCACGTGCCCAGTCCGGCGCCGGCGAGCGCTGGAGCGCCACCTGGGGCGCGGCCCCGGCCGGCCCGCCGCCCAGCGCCAGCACGCAGAGCTTCACCAGCCAGACCCTGCGCCTGGTGGTCCACACCAGCATCGGCGGCAGCCGCGCGCGCGTGCGCTTTTCCAACGAAATGGGCAGCACCCCGCTGCGCATCGGCGCGGCCAGCATCGGCGTGCGCTCGTCCAGTTCGGCCATCCTGCAATCGACCCTGCGCACCCTCAGCTTCGGCGGCCAGTCGGCGATCACCATCCCGGCCGGCGCACCGGCCCTGTCCGACCCGGTGGAGCTGACGGTGCCGGCCCAGGCCGAC
>DAMABW010000190.1:0-8406 GCA_031999925.1 Massilia sp.
CGAGGGCGCGGGCGGCGGCCATGCGCCGGACATCATCGCCGCCGTCGGCCAGGCCAACGTGCTGCCGTCGTCCACCAACCCGACCCGCCCCTACACCGTCAACACGCTCGACGAGCACCTCGACATGCTGATGGTCTGCCACCACCTGGATGCCTCGATTGCCGAAGACATCGCGTTTGCCGAGTCGCGCATCCGGCGCGAGACCATCGCCGCCGAGGACATCCTGCACGACCTGGGCGCGATCTCGATGATGTCCTCGGATTCGCAGGCCATGGGCCGTGTGGGCGAAGTCATCCTGCGCACCTGGCAGACCGCGCACAAGATGAAGCTGCAGCGCGGCGCCCTGCCCGGCGACAACGACCGCCACGACAATGCGCGCGTCAAGCGCTACGTCGCCAAGTACACGATCAACCCGGCCATCACCCACGGTATCGCGCATGCGGTGGGTTCGATCGAGCCGGGCAAGATCGCCGACCTGGTGCTGTGGAAGCCGGCCTTCTTCGGCGTCAAGCCGTCGATGATCCTGAAGGGCGGAATGATCGCGGCGGCCCAGATGGGTGACCCGAACGCATCGATCCCGACGCCGCAACCGGTGCACACGCGGCTGATGTTCGGCGCCTTCGGGCGGGCCTTGACCCGGTCTTCCTACACCTTCGTCTCGCAGGCGGCTTTCGATGCGGGCATCAAGGAACGTTTGGGGCTGGCCAAGCCGCTGATCGCGGCGCGCGGCATGCGCGGGCTGAGCAAGGCGGACATGGTCCACAACGACGCCACGCCGCACATGCAGGTCGATCCCGAAACCTACGAGGTGCGCGCCGACGGCGTGCTGCTCACCTGCGAGCCGGCGCGCGAGCTGCCGCTGGCGCAGCGCTACTTCCTGTTCTGAGAGACCCATCATGCTGACCCTGCACACCAAGATCGATGGACCGGCGCCGGTGGACGGCGAGCTGGTGCTGCCCTTCCACCTGCGCGAAAAAAGCCGCCTGCGCGCTGCATTGAAGAGCGGCGAGGAAGTGGCGGTGCTGCGTCCGCGCGGCACCGTGCTGCGCGGCGGCGACCTGCTGCAGGGCGAAGGCGGGCGCGTGGTGCGTGTCGTTGCCGAGCCTGAATCCGTGTACCGCGTCGAACACGCGCAGGAAAACGGCCTGCTGCGCTGCGCCTTCCACCTCGGGAACCGCCATACGCAGACCGAAGTGGGCCGGGGCTGGCTGCGTATCCGCGCCGATGCCGTGCTGCGCGAGATGCTGGTCGGTCTCGGCGCCGAGGTGGTCGAGGAATCGGCTGCCTTCGAGCCGGAAGCCGGAGCCTATGGCGGCGGACACCATCACGGCGAGTCGCATCCGCTGGCTCCGGTACCGCTGCGCCAGAAGATCCACCGGCCGTCGGACTTGCCATGATCGCCAGCGCCGCCCTGCTTCGCCTGCTGCAGCTGGCCAGTCCTTCGCTGCCGATCGGCGCCTACAGTTATTCGCAGGGGCTGGAGAGCGCCATCGACGAGGGCAAGGTGACGGACGCGGCGAGCGCCCGGCGCTGGATCGAGGCGCAGCTGATCGAGGTGGTCGGGCGTTTCGATGCGCCGCTGCAGTGGCGGCTGCTGTGTGCTTTCGCGGCGCGCGATGCAGAGGCAGCGATGTACTGGAGCGAGCGCTGGCTGGCCGCACGCGACACGGCCGAGCTGCGCGCCGAGACCGTCCAGATGGGCTACTCCCTGCGCCAACTGCTGGCGGCACTGCTGGAAGAGCGGCCGGATGCCGATCCGGCCTTGTTGGCGATGCTGGACGCGGCCGGACTGTCGCTGCCGGCTGCCTATGCCTGCGCGGCCGCGGCGTTCGACGTGCCGCCCATCGCCGCCCTGCTCGGCTCCGTGTTTGCCTGGGCCGAGAATGGGGTGCTGGTCTGCGTGAAGACGGTGCCGCTGGGCCAGGTGGCTGGCCAGAAGATGCTGTTGTCGCTGGGCGCCACCGTCGATGCGGTGGCGCGCGCGGCCCAGGAGGTGCCGGATGCCGCGCTGTCGAACTGGGCGCCGGGCTTTGCCCTGCTGTCGATGCGGCATGAAGTGCAGTACAGCCGCCTGTATCGATCCTAGATAAGGAAATCACCATGGAAAAGAACCTGCTGCGCGTCGGGATCGGCGGGCCGGTCGGCTCCGGCAAGACGGCCCTGTGCGAGATGCTGTGCAAGGCGATGCGCGCACGCTACGAGATGGCCGTCATCACCAACGATATCTATACGCGCGAGGACATGGAGATCCTGCTGCGCGCCGAGGCCCTGCCGGCCGAGCGCCTGATGGGCGTGGAAACCGGCGGCTGCCCGCACACGGCGATCCGCGAGGATGCCTCGATCAACCTGGAAGCGATCGCGCGCATGAGCGCCGACTTCCCGCAACTGGACCTGATCCTGATCGAGTCCGGCGGCGACAACCTGGCGGCCACCTTCAGCCCCGAGCTGTCGGACCTGACGATCTATGTGATCGACGTGGCCGGCGGCGAAAAGATCCCGCGCAAGGGCGGGCCGGGCATCACGCGCTCGGACCTGCTGGTCATCAACAAGACGGACCTTGCGCCGCACGTGGGCGCGAACCTCGAGGTCATGCGTGCGGATGCGGCCCGCATGCGCGGCAGCCGCCCTTTCGTGTTCGCCAGTTTGCGCCACGGCGAGGGCGTGGACGCCATCGTCGACTTCATCCGCCACGAAGGCCTGCTCGACGCGGGCCGCTGATTTTTTACCATCACCGTCAAACAAGGAGCCGTCATGCCGTTTTCCCTGCGCCGTTTTGCCCCCGTTGCCGCCATCATGCTGGCGATCTGCGTTGCCGTGCTGGGTGCCGGTCCTGCCCAGGCCCATGACACCGGCGTGCCGCACCTGATCCACGAGTACGAAGGCTGGGTCGCGCTGGCAGTCGTGGTGCTGGCCGCAACCGGCGCCGGTGTGCTGGTGCGGCGCGCGCTGCGCCGCTGATCGCGCCGACTGGGCCGGCAGGGTTTTTCAACGCTTCGTGACGCCATTCGTGCAGCCTGTCGCACGGGCTGCGCCGCGCGTGGAGGACGGCATTACAGTGCCATCATCCAAACACGCACGGAGACCACCATGAAAACATTGCTCGGCACGACCCTGATGGCCACCACCCTGATGCTGGCCGCCGGCAGCGCCCTCGCCGAAGAAATCCGCGAAGCGCGCGCCGTCGATGCCCGCGTCAGCCGCATCAAGCTCGACGGCGTGGTCGACCTGGTGGTACGCCAGGGCGCCAAGCCTTCGCTCGTCATTGCCGGCGAACGCGCCGACGTGGCGCGCGTGACCACGCGCCAGCATGGCGAAACGCTGGAAATCGACACCGAACGCCGCAACAACGTCATCGGACGCCGTCCGAAGCTGCGTGCCGAGCTGACCGTGCCCAACCTGGCCGAGCTGAGTTCGGAAGGCGTGGGCGCCAGCACGGTCAGTGGTTTCGGCGGCGAGAGCATCGTGCTGAACCTGGAAGGCGCCGGCGCCATGACCATGCAGGGCAATTACCGCAAGGTCGATGCGCGCCTGGGTGGCGTCGGCAGCATGACGATCGACGCCGGCAAGGCCGATCGCATGGACCTGGCGCTGGGCGGCGCCGGCCAATTGGCTGTGTCGGGCCAGACGAAAACGCTGCGCGCGACCCTGGACGGTGTCGGCCACCTTGACGCCGGCAAGCTGCGCGCCGAGTCCGTCGACCTCGATCTCAGCGGACTTGGTGGCGCCACCGTGTATGCCAGCGCGGCCGCCAATCTGAACCTGAGCGGCATGGGCTCGGCCACGGTGTACGGCAACCCGGCCCAGCGCCGGGCCAGCACCGACGGCATGGGCAAGGTCAGCTGGCGCTGAGCGGATTCGATGCGCTCCCGGAGCGGCGATGTCGTTGCCCCGGGAACGGCGTCGAACCCGCCCGCATCATGTACTACTTGAGGACGGTGTTGTTGCGCACCTCGCGCACGCCCTTGACCTCGCGCGCCAGCTGCACCGCTTTCTGGGCGCTTTCGCGCGATTCGACGAAGCCGCTCAGCTGGACGGTACCCTTGAAGGTATCGACCTTGACCTCGGTGGCTTTCACGGTGGGATCGGCGGCAAACGCGGCCTTGACCTTGCTGGTGATGACGGCGTCGTCGATGTATTCGCCGGTGCCCTGGCGGTGCGCGGTGGGTGCGCAGGCCGCCAGGCCGAGTGCGGCGGCGGTGACGAGAATGGTAGTGAAACGCTGTGCAATTTTCATGGCAACGCTCCCGAATATGAGACGATATCGCCCCATTTTCGGGTTGGCGTGTGAACTGCCTTTGATGCGCAGCAAAGGTGCCGGGGACTGCCTGGCCTCAGGGCGCCTTGGCCAATGAAGCAATGGCAAGAGGCCGTGTTTCGGCTGGAGCTGCCGGACGCAGGACCAGCTTGCCGCGCGCCATGTCTTGCCCGATGACCAGGCGCACATCCACTGGCTGGGTCGTGTCGACCTGGACCAGCGTCACGCCGTCGAAACGCCCGGCCAGGCGCGCGGCCACGTCGCGGTAGGCGGCGCCGTGTTCGATGCGCGTGCGTTGCACCTTGAAACCCGGCTCGTTGCTCAGGCGCGTGACCAGCACATCGCCGCCGCCGACCTGGCGCGACAATGCGCGTGCCATGCCGGTCACACCGTTTCCGTTGCGAATTTCCAGCAGGACCGTTTCGGGCCGGTTGCGTGGCCGCGAAGGCAGCGGCTGGGGCGGCAGCGCTGCCGGCAACTCCTGGGCCAGTGCGCGCAGCGAGGGAACGCGACGCAATGTGAGGGTGCCGTCGGCGGCGGCCAGCACCTGGGTCGCGGCCCACTCGGGGTCGGGACGCGGCGCCTCGACCGCGGCCTGGATCGCCGCCACGGCGCTGCCGCCGGCGGCCGTGTAATCGCTGCGGAAATCGTGCGCTTGCAGGGCGCTGGCCTGGCGGAACATCAGCTCGGCGCGCTCGTCCTGGCCCATGCGGCGCAGGGTTTCGCCCAGGTTGTGCCAGGCGCGTCCATTCAAGGGGTCGAGCAGGCAGGCTTTTTCCAGTGCCGTCACGGCTTGCGCGTGGTCGCCGCCGAGCAGGTAGGCATAGCCGAGATTGGCGAACAGGTAGGCACTGCCGGGGCCGGAATCCAGCCCCAGTTCCGCGGTCAGCGCGCGCCAGATCGGGATGGCCTGGGCAAAGTCGCCCTGGCGGGCATAGGCGGCGGCCAGGGCGTTGCGGGCGCGTACATGCTGCGGATCGGCGGCCAGCACGGCGCGGTAAGCCTGGATCGCTTCCGGGTAGCGTCCGGCGAGGTGATGGGCGCGGCCCTGGCCGTAGGCGAATTCGGCGTCCGGGCCGGCCTGGGTTTCCGGCTGGCGGGCAAGGTCTGCGCAGGCAAGCAGCAGTGCGCCCGCGCAGAGGACCGAGAGGTGCTTGACGATACGGCGAAGTTTCATGGTAGGTCTCCTGGAGAATCAGCGCGCGCCGGCAACCGTGCCGAGCGTACGGGTGAGCTGGATGACTGCAGGACCCATCAGCACCATCAGCAGTGTCGGGAAGATGCAGAAGATGAGCGGGAACAGCAGCTTGAGGCCGATCTTGGCGGCGCACTCCTCGGCCAGCACGCGGCGCTTGTTGCGCAGGTTGTCGGAATACACGCGCAGCGAATCGCCGATGCTGGTGCCGAAGCGCTCGGACTGGATCAGCATCGCCACCAGCGTGTCGACGTCGTCGACGCCGCTGCGCAGCGCGAAGTTGCGCAGCGCTTTTTCCTTGCTGAAGCCGGCGCGCATTTCCATCAGCACGATCTGGAGTTCCTGTGCCAGTGTCACGCTCTTGATATGGATTTCGCCAGCCACCTTGACGAATGCACGTTCCAGGCTCAGGCCGGCCTCGACGCAGACGGTCAGCAGGTCGAGCGCATCGGGCAGGGTCTCGAAGATTTCGCGCTTGCGGCGGCCGGCGATGCGGCTCAGCGCCATGTTCGGCAGGTAGTAGCCGACCGCGGCTGTCAGCAGCAACAGGAACAGCAGCTTGCTGCCGGCCAGCGCGATGACGGAAAACGCCACCAGCACACCGACGATGGCTGGCCCCAGCAGCGCCAGCACGGTCTTCGACGCGAAGAACAAGGTGGGCGCCACCGGATTGCGCCAGCCCGCATTCATGAAGCGCGTGCGCAGCGCCGACTTTTCCCAGCCTTCCTCGGGAATCGACAGCTTGGTCAGCGGCTGGGTCACCTTCGCCACTTTTTCCACCCAGCCGTTCGATTCGAGCTGGGTGGGTTCCGCCTTGCCGATGAAGCGGCGCAGCCGGGTGCGCAGGGCGACCGGCGCGAACAAGACCATGGCCAGTCCGGCCAGCGCGCAGACGATCGCGAAGACGATCAGGAGAAAAGTCAGTTGGGCGGCGTTCATGGCGGCTCCTCAGATGCGGATGCGGATGACGTGGCGCAGCCAGATCACACCGAACAGGATCATCCCGGCCGCGTACCAGAGCAGGCGCACGCCGCTCGGATCGGTCCACAGCATGGACACATATTTCGGGTTCACCAGCATCAGGATCAGCGCGATACCGAACGGCAGCAGGCCGAGGATCCAGGCCGACATGCGCCCTTCGGCCGACAGCACGCGCACCTGGGCGGCAAGCTTCAGGCGGCCGCGGATGATCTGGCTGATGTTCCCGAGGATCTCGGCCAGGTTGCCGCCGGATTCGCGCTGGATCAGCACTGCGATGATCAGGTAGCGCAGGTCGGTCAGCGGAATGCGCGCCGCCATGTTGTGCAGCGCTTCGCCCATCGGCACACCGTAGTTGATTTCCTCGCGCGCGATGCGGAATTCGCCGCTGAGCGGCTCCGGCAGTTCGTTGCCGACGATCTGCAGCACATTGGTGAACGAGTGGCCGGCACGCAGCGCGCGGGCGATGAAGTCGGCGGCGTCGGGCAGCTGGTGTTCGATGCGGCGCAGGCGCCGCGTGCGGGCGCGACGCAGCAGCATCCAGGGCACGCCGAACGCCGCCAGCGCAAGCACGGCGCGCACCGGCAGCGGCAGCGGCCAGCGCGCACTCAACAGCAGCGCCGCCAGCAGCGCCGCCAGCGAGCAGCCGAGGAAGCGGTCGACCGTCAACTTGCTGCCGGCTTGCACCAGCAGCGCATCGAGACGGTGCAGCAGCGGGACACCATGCAGCAGTCGGTCGAACGCGTCATGCCTGCTGAAGCGGCGCTGCTTGAGGATCGAAATGCGTTCGCCGGAACGCCCGACACCGCCCGACATCACCTGCAGGCGGCGCGCCACGCGCTGCGCGGCCTTGCCGTGGGTGCTGGACCACCATAGCCAGGCGCCCTCGATCAGCAGGATCACGGCGGCGAACAGGAAGACGACAAAACTGTAGAAGATAAGATCCATTGCGCGGCTCCACTGCAGGCGCGGCCTGCGGGTTCATTGGAAGATGCGGTCGGGGTCGAAGGTATCGTCGGGAAGCGCGGCGCCATACATCTTGAGGCGGTCGGCGAAGCGCGGCCGCACGCCGGTGGCGCTGAACTGGCCCTGCACCTTGCCGTCGCGGTCGACACCGGTCTGCTCGAAGCGGAAGATCTCCTGCATCGAGATGATGTCGCCTTCCATGCCGGTGATTTCCTGGATGCTGACCAGCTTGCGGCAGCCGTCGATCAGGCGCGAGGCCTGTACCACCACGGTCACGGCCGAGCAGATCTGCTGGCGGATCGCGCGCGGGGTCAGGTTCACGCCGGCCATTCCGACCATGTTCTCGAGCCGCGCCAGGGCGTCGCGCGGGGTGTTCGAGTGGATCGTCGCAAGCGAACCCTCGTGGCCCGTGTTCATCGCCTGCAGCATGTCGAGTGCTTCGGGGCCGCGCACCTCGCCCAGGATGATGCGGTCGGGACGCATGCGCAACGAGTTCTTGACCAGTGCGCGCTGGGTGACCTCGCCCTTGCCTTCGATGTTCGGCGGGCGGGTTTCCAGGCGCACCACGTGTGGCTGGCGCAATTGCAGTTCGGCGGCGTCCTCGATGGTGACGATCCGTTCGGTGGGCGGAATGAAGCCCGAGAGCAGGTTGAGCAAGGTGGTCTTGCCGCTGCCGGTGCCGCCCGAGATCAGGATGTTGATCTTGGCGATGCCCAGGCCCTGCAGCACCTGGATCATCGGCGGCGTCACGCTTTTGTAGTCGAGCAGGTTCTGCACCGTCAGCGGCGTGGCGCCGAAGCGGCGGATCGACAGCAGCGGGCCATCCACCGCCAGCGGCGGGATGATCGCGTTCACGCGCGAACCGTCCGGCAGGCGCGCATCGACCATCGGGCTCGACTCGTCGACGCGGCGGCCGACGCGCGAGACGATCTTCTCGATGATCTTCATCAGGTGCGCGTTGTCGTGGAACGAGATGTCGGTCAGCTCCAGTTTGCCGCGCCGTTCGACGTAC
>DAMABW010000191.1:0-8383 GCA_031999925.1 Massilia sp.
CCACACCGACGACAGCATCGGGTCGAGCGTGAAGCTGACGAACAGCGACACCAGCACGGCCACCGCCACGGTCACGCCGAACTGCAGGAAGAAGCGCCCGATGATGCCGTCCATGAAGGCGATCGGCACGAACACGGCCACAATCGCGAAGGTGGTCGCCATCACGGCCAGGCCGATCTCGTTGGTGCCGTCTTCGGCCGCCGCGTGGTGCGACTTGCCCATGCCCAGGTGGCGCACGATGTTTTCGCGCACCACGATGGCATCGTCGATCAGCAGGCCAATGCACAGCGAGAGCGCCATCAGCGTCAGGAAGTTCAGCGTGAAGCCGAAGTAGCGCATCGCGATGAAGGAGGCCAGCACCGAGATCGGCAGCGTCAGGCCCGTGATCACCGTGCTGCGCCAGGAGTGCAGGAACAGGAACACGATCACCATCGTCAGGATCGCGCCCTCGATGATGGTGCGCTTGACGTTGTCGAGTTGCTGCTGGACCGTGGTCGACTGGTCGTCCATCACGCGGAAGTGCACGTCGGCGGGCAGGGTCTTGCGCATTTCCTCGACCATCTTGATGATGCCGGTGCCCACCTGCACGGTGTTCGCGTCCTGCACCTTGGTGATGTCGAGCGAGATGGCGCGCTGGCCGTTGACGCGCGAGATCGAGGTCTCTTCGCGCTCGCCGTCGACCACATCGGCCACCTGCGACAGATACACCGGCCCGCTGGCACGGCGCGCCACGATGATGTTGTTGAACTCGCGCGCCTCGCGCATCTTGCCTTCCACCCGCACCAGGCGCTCGGCGGCGCCGTACTGCAGGTTGCCGGCCGGGAGATTGGCATTCGTCGCCTGGATCGCGCGCAGCACCTCGTCGATGCCGATATTCTGGCTGCGCAGCTGTTCCGGCTTCACGTGGATCAGGATCTGGCGCGTGGCCACGCCGCCGGTACGCACTTCGCCGACGCCTGCCACGCTTTGCAGGCGCTTGACGATCACCTGTTCCGCCAGCGTCGAGAGCGCGCGCATGTCGCGTTCGTTCGACGTCACCGACAGGCGCACCACCGGCTGCTGGTTCTCGCCATCGGCGCGGATGATGAAGGGTTCCTTCACCTCTTTCGGGAAGCCCGGACGCACGCGTGCCACCTTGTCGCGCAGGTCCTGCATCGCCTTGTCCATGTTGGTGGCGATATGGAACTCGACCGAGACGCCGCTGCGGCCTTCCCAGGAATTACTGCGGATGGTCTTGATGCCGCTGACCGTGTTGATGACTTCCTCGATCGGCCGGGTGACGTCGTTCTCCACCTGCTCGGGCGAGGCGCCCGGATACTGGGTCTCGACCCAGGCGAACGGCAAATCGACGTTCGGCATGCTTTCCACGCCCAGGGTGCGGTAGGAGAACAGGCCGAGCACCATCAGGCCGACCATGACCATGGTCGCGAAAACCGGGTGGCGAATACTGACTTTGGTGATCCACATGGCTCAGTCCTTTTTCGCCACGACGACCGGTTTGTCGGCGGACTTGGCATCCGGCTTGGCCGTTGTCGTGCCGGCCAGCTTCACCTGCGCGCCCGGCTTCACGCCGTCGAGCGGCACGTTCAGCAGCACGGCGCCGGCATCGACGCCGTGGGTGACCTCGGCCATGCCTTCGTCCTCGTTGCGCCTGCCCAGTTGCACCGGCTGCGCCACCACCTTGCCGTTATCGACGCGGTAGACCACATCGCGCTCGCCATCCTTGCGCAAGGCGGCCAGCGGCACGATCGGCCGCGCTTCGGATTTGTCGGTCGTGATCTGGCCTTTCGCGAACATGCCGGCGCACAGCAGCCCGTCGGTATTCGCCACGCTGATGTACACCAGCATCGCGCGCGAGCCGGCTTCGGTGGCCGGATTGATGCGCGCCACCTTGCCGCTGAAGTCGCGCGCGTCGAACCCATCGACGCGGAAGTGCACGTCCTGGCCGACCTGGATACGCGGGATGTCGGACGCCGGCACCTGAGCGTCGAGCGTCAGGTGCTGCAAATCGACGATGGCCATCACCGGGCTGTCCGGCGACAGCTTTTCGCCAGCCTGCACGAAGCGCTTGCTGACCACGCCCGACAGCGGCGCGCGGATCACGGTGTCGTTCAGGGCGATGCGTGCCAGGTCGAGCTGGGCGCGCGCGGCGTCCACCGCCGCCTGGGCCAGTTCGACGCTGTTGCGCGTGGTGTCGAAGGAGTTCTGCGAGATGTAGTTCTGCTTGAGCAGGGCCTGGCTGTTGGCTTCGTTCTTGGTGGCCAGCGCCAGGCGCGCATTCGCTTCCTTCAGCGACGCCGCGTACTGGGCCACGCGGGCGCGCGCGTCGGCGTCGTCCAGGCGCGCGATCACCTGGCCGGCGCTCACGTTCATGCCCTCGCGCAGGCCGGTTTCCAGTACCACGCCCGAGACTTTCGATTTCACCGTGGCCTGGGCCAGCGGCGCCAGCGAACCCGAGAGTGGCAGGCGGCGCGCCAGCTCGCGTGACTCGACCGTGACCACGTCGCTGTGCGAGAGCTCGAACACGGTGGGCTTGGCCTCGGCCTTCGGCGCGGGCGCTGGCGGCGCGGATGTGCCCTTGAAAGCGAACCAGCCGCCGGCGAGTGCGACCGCCACAGCCAGCGCGATCGCCGGTGTGCGCCAGCGGCGCTTGGTGGAGAGGGGGATCGCGGGGGTAAGCGGCAAGGTCTCGATTTTCATGGCGGCCGTTGTTTGTATTGTTGGGAAGCGGGTGAGCGGTAGCGCCCGTGCTCCACCTTTCCTTTGGAAGACGGAGCTACTTGCGCATGGTCGAGACTATAGAAATTGGCAACATTCACCGCCATCGGAATGCGACAAGCAGCCGAATCCGGACGATGAAATGCAGAAAAGCAGGACGGAACGCGGCGCCGCGTACGTACGCGCGGGCCGTCCGTATGATGGATGGCGGCTAGATTCCTGCGTCGCGCAGGCCGTGGCTTTCGTCGAACAGGCGGATGCGCGCCAGTACCTGGCCGTGGTCGGAGGCTGCGGGCAGGGCCAGGTCGAGGTGGTCGTTCAGGTACAGCACCTCGACCACTTCGCCGATGGCATCCGGCAGGGCGGCATTGAATTCTTCCGACACCAGGATGTGGTCGATGGTCGAGTAATGGCCCTCGTGGACACAGGAAAAGCCGATGTGGCGCGCATGGTCGACGCGGCGCTGCACCTCGTTGGCATCGTACAGGCGGTCGGCCATCGGCGCGCCGGCGCCGAGCACGATGCCGGTGGTGACCGAATCGGCCACGTCGTTGAAGTCGCCCAGCACCACGCGCGGGCGGCGATTCGCGCGGCCCATCTCGGTGAGCAGCACGCGCAGGGCGGCGGCCTCGGTGCCGCGCCGGATGAGCGAGCGCAGGCAGGCGAGGGCGTACAGGGCCGGGTCCTCGCCGGTGTCGCCGGTGCGGTAGTCGGGACGGCGCGACTTCAGGTGCACCACGATCACGTCGACCGAGACGTCGGGCGAGACTTGCACGATGGCGTGCAGCGGCGCGCGGGTGAAACGGGCGGCGTCGCGGCTGCCCTGCGGCAGCTCGATCCCGCGCGGGAAGTCGCGCAGGGGCTGGGCCGGCACCACCAGCGGCAGGCGCGACACCAGGGCCACGCTCGGAGTCAGGCGCATTGCAGACGGGTCGGGGTCGAAGCCGGCATGGAAGGCTTCGCGGTAGCGCCGCGTGCGCGCCAGCACTTCCTTCAGCGTGCTCTGAGAGAAAATTTCCTGGAAGCCGATGACATCGGCATCGAGCAGGTCGATCTGGTGCGCCGTCCAGTCGAGCTTGGCTTCGTATTCTTCCTGGGTCGTGGGCAGCAGATTGTCATAGAGCTTCACGCCCGGCGGCGCCAGGTTGCAGACGTTGAAGGTCGCAAAACGTAGCTCTTGCTGTATCAGTTGCTGCATAATAGAAACCCCTTTATTCCAGTGATTAGCGTATCACGCATGGCCAAGAAAGAGCACGTCTCAGAAACGCCCGCTACCGCCTGGCTGCGCAAGCACGCCGTGGTGTTTTCCGAGCATCCCTACGCCTATGAGGAACATGGCGGCACGGCGGTATCCTCGCGCGAACTGGGCGTCCCCGAACACGACGTGGTCAAGACCCTGGTGATGCAGGACGAAGCGGCGCGCCCGCTGATCGTGCTGATGCACGGCGACCGGAAAGTCTCGACCAAGAACCTGGCGCGCGCCATCGGCTGCAAGGCGGTCGAACCGTGCAAGCCGGAGGTGGCCCAGCGCCATTCGGGTTTCCTGGTGGGCGGCACCTCGCCCTTCGGCACCAGGAAGGCGATGCCGGTGTATGTGGAGGAGAGCATCCTCGCGCTGGAAAAGATCTATATCAATGGCGGGCGGCGCGGCTACCTGGTCGGCATCGCGCCACGGGTTGTAGTGGATGTGCTCGGCGCGAAGCCGGTGCAATGTGCGCTGGCCGACTGACTATCTTCACCCGGCCGGCTAGTGTATATTCACGCTCGCTTTACATGTGAGAAATAATAGAAAGACAACATGAGTACACTGATCGCCGTCATTGCCGCCTACCTGATCGGCTCGATTTCCTTTGCCGTGGTGATGAGCCGCGTGTTCGGCCTGTCCGACCCGCGCACCTATGGCTCGAAAAACCCGGGCGCCACCAATGTGCTGCGCAGCGGCAGTAAAAAAGCGGCGATCGCCACCCTGATCGGCGACGGCGCCAAGGGCTGGCTGGCCGTGTTCCTGGCGGTGCAGTTCGGACCCGACTTCGGCATCGACGAGACCGGCATCGCGCTGGTGTCGATCGCCGTCTTCCTCGGCCATTTGTGGCCGGTGTTCTTCCGCTTCGTCGGCGGCAAGGGCGTGGCGACCGCGCTCGGCGTGCTGCTGGGCCTGAACGTCTGGCTGGGCCTGGCGACCCTGGTGACCTGGCTGGTGGTGGCCTATGCCTTCCGCTATTCCTCGCTGGCGGCGCTGATCGCTTCCGTGTTTGCGCCGTTCTACTACGGCCTGCTGTTTGGCGTGGACCCGATTTTGTTTGCGGTGGTGGCAATGAGCTCGCTGCTGCTGTATCGCCATAGCACCAACATCGGCAACCTGATCGCCGGCAAGGAGTCGCGCATCGGCAGCAAGGCGGCGGGGGCCAAGAAGAAGTAAAGCTTGAAAGGTATGCGACAAGCTTGAATCTATCGCAAGCATGCCCATATGGGTGGACAGCCGGCGCATCCTGCGCCGGTATTCATTTCAGGAAGGCGGTGTCGCGTGAGCAAGCAGTTGAGGATTGATTTCGTATCGGACGTGTCGTGCCCGTGGTGCGCGATCGGCCTCAAGTCGCTGGAGCAGGCCATCGAGCGCGTGGCGCCGGACGTTGCCGTCGACCTGCACTTCCAACCCTTCGAGCTGAACCCGGACATGGCGCCGGAAGGCCAGGACATCGTTGAGCACATCAGCGAGAAGTATGGCGCCCCGCTCGAGCAGCAAATCCAGTCGCGCGAACAGATCCGCCAGCGCGGCGAAGCGGTTGGCTTCACCTTCGACATGGCGCGCCGCGGCCGCATCTACAACACCTTCGACGCGCACCGCCTGCTGCACTGGGCCGAAGAGCAGGGCCGCCAGCACGCGCTCAAACTCGCGCTGTTCGAAGCCTACTTCACCCACTGCGAAGACCCGAGCTCGCGCGAGCTGCTGGTGCGCGTGGCGGGGCAGGTCGGGCTGGATACGACCGAGGCCCAGCGCGTGCTGGAGTCGGGCGAGTATGCCGACGAGGTGCGCGAGACGGAGCACTTCTTCCAGAAGGCGGGGATTCGCTCGGTGCCGGCGATCATCATCAACCAGCGGCATCTGATCTCGGGTGGGCAGCCGCCGGAGGTGTTCGAGCGTGCGCTGCGCGAGATTGCGGCGCAGGGGCAGCAGGCGCTGGGTTGATGGTCGGCTGATCTACTCGATGCGTCGCGGGGCAATTGGCGGTGAGGTGGGAATCAGGCCAACACTGTGGCGCGTTCCGCGTGGGCACGGGGTGCCCACCCTACGATTGCCCAGCCAACGCAATTTGCATATGTAGGGTGGGCACCCCGTGCCCACGCGGAAGCCCGCACCGTGTGGGCGCTGAACCCGATCGAAACCGCAGCGCACCGCCACCGTTCCAAAGATCAGCCATTAGCGCCTCACACCAAATCCAGCACAATCGGCTGATGATCCGACACCCCCGTCTCCGACTGCACCTCCACCTCACCAATCCTCGGCAGCAAATCCTCGGTCACAAAGAAATAATCGTAGCAATCCGGCTTTTCCGGCCACGCAAACCCATGCAGCCCTGCCGTCGGCGCCCGCGCATGGTCCGGATGCCTGGCCCGCCATGCATCCACCAGCGCCAACTCCCCGGATAACGGCGGCGCTAAAAGCGCCTCATATTCCTCCGACCCCGGCTGCAAATTGAAGTCCCCACAATAAATCGCCGCTGCCGGCAATTCGCCTAGTTGGAACGGCGCATCCATCTCCGGATTCGGCGCAAAGGCGCGCGCCCGCGCACAGGCTTGCGTATGCAATTCGCGCAACCGCCCAACCTGCGCCGCGCGCTGTAACCGCGAATAATATTCAAGGTGGGT
The DNA here is from genome assembly GCA_031999925.1 of Massilia sp. Taxonomy (GTDB): domain Bacteria; phylum Pseudomonadota; class Gammaproteobacteria; order Burkholderiales; family Burkholderiaceae_D; genus Telluria. The sequence continues at coordinate 6,586 of DAMABW010000191.1, forward strand.
AGTGACCACCCGCAGCTTGCCGCGCGGCGTATCGAGCACGACTTCGATCGCGCCACGCGGCATGCCAGGCGACACAGGGTCGGATGGCCATGGTAGCGAGTGCCGGTGGGCCTGGGTAATACGGTATTTGGAAAGAATCAGGTTGCCGAACAGGCGGGGAACATTGTTGCGGTAGATTTCGCTCGGGGCGTAGTCGATGGCGTGGTAGCCGCCAAACGCGCCGGCCAGTTGCTTGAACTGGTTCGCCGTCGCGCTTCCCTCGAGTTCGGGGTGGTTGGCTGCTACTTCCTGCAGGCAGATGACGTCCGGATTTAACTTGCGCAGCACATCGATGATTGCGTGGATACGGATGCGCCCGTCCCTTCCACAGCCCCAATGGATGTTCCAACTCACAACGCGCATGTAGGACCTCCGAAAACTGAACCGTCAGAGTGTGCCATTCTTTGGCGCACGGCGGTCACACGGTAGGATCGATGTCAGCGTTGCAAGTTCACCCGGACACGGTGATGAATCAGGCCGCTTCCAGCTCGTCGAGCGGCCAGCGCGGGCGCACGTTGAAGGCGTAATCGCGCACGGCCAGCGACGGGTTTTTCTCGAGGCGCATGGCGCCGGCAAAGGCGATCATCGCGCCATTGTCGGTGCAGAATTCCAGCTCCGGATAAAACACGCGGAACTTGCGCTTGGCCGCGGCCGCATTCAGCGCTTCGCGCAACTGTTTGTTGGCGCCGACGCCGCCGGCGATCACCAGGCGCTTCAGGCCCGTATGGCGCAGCGCATTCACGCATTTCGCCACCAGCACGTCGACGATCGCATCGACAAAACCGCGCGCGATGTTCGCCTTGTCCTGCTCGCAGATATTCGCGATCACCTTTTCGTCGTGGTTCTTCACCACGGTGAGCACCGCCGTCTTCAGGCCCGAGAAGCTGAAATTGAAATCCTTCGAGTGCAGCATCGGACGCGGCAGGGTGTAGGCGTTCGGATCGCCGAATTCGGCCAGGCGCGAAATCGCCGGCCCACCCGGATAACCCAGGCCGAGCAGCTTGGCCGATTTATCGAAGGCTTCGCCGGCCGCGTCGTCCAGGGTTTCGCCCAGCAGCGTGTAGCGGCCGACGCCGTCGACGCGCATCAACTGGGTGTGGCCGCCCGACACCAGCAGGGCGATGAAGGGAAAGTCGGGGCGCTCGCTCGCCAGCAGCGGCGACAGCAAATGGCCTTCGAGGTGGTGCACGCCCAGCACTGGCTTGTCCAGCGCCAGGCCCAGGCTACAGGCGACCGAGGAGCCGACCAGCAGGGCGCCGGCCAGGCCGGGGCCCTGGGTGTAGGCGATGGCGTCGATGTCGGCCTTGGCAATGCCGGCCTTGTCCAGCGTCTGTTCGAGCAGGGGCAGGGCGCGGCGGATATGGTCGCGCGACGCCAGTTCCGGCACCACTCCGCCATATTCTTCGTGCATGGCCACCTGCGAATGCAGGGCATGGGAGAGCAGGCCGCGCTCGGTATCGTACAGAGCCAGGCCGGTTTCATCGCAGGAGGATTCGACGCCGAGAACAATCATGGGAACAGAGGGGAGGGGAAAGCGGAATCCGGTATTGTAAAGCACCCGGCCCACCGGCGTGTTCGGGTGTTGTAGGGTGGGCTCGAGAGCCCACCCTACCAAAGCGGCGCCATGAACAGGCGCCGCGCATTCGCAAACAACCTTGCTTACGGGCGCTGCAGCAGCTCCTTGTGTGCGCTACGCAGCATCGCCACCGTATCGTCCCAGCCGATGCAGCCGTCGGTTACCGAGCAGCCATACTTCAGC
>DAMABW010000192.1:0-8375 GCA_031999925.1 Massilia sp.
GGGTAAAGTGACGGCTGACTTCGCCTTGCAGGCGGGCCAGGTCGGCCAGCAGCTCGTGGTTCAGGGCTTGCGTGCCGCCGGCGGCCTTGCGGCCGAACGACAGGCGCGCCTCGACCTTGCCGCGGGTGATGGCGGCCATGATCGCCGCGCGCAGGTCGGGCTCCAGCGCACGCAGTTCATCGTTGATGCGGAACTGCAGATCGAGGAAGCGCGAATTGACGCTCTTGATTTCGATCGTGAGGGTGCCGGCAGCGCCTTCGCTGGTGGCAACCGCATAGCCAGTCATGCTTGAAATGCTCAATGGAGTCCCCGTTTTTCAGGGCGCCCGGCTTTCAGGAAACCACGCGCGTGATACGCGCGTATTTACTTTACCCGACGCTCATTATTCTTTACAAGACCGACATTTATCCACACAATCGCCGTGTTATGCAAGGAACTCTTCAGTATGGCCGCACAAAATAACGCACCCTTGCCGGATGGGCTGGAGATTGCCGGATATCGCATTGTAAAGAAAATTGCGTCCGGCGGGTTCAGTATTGTCTATCTTGCATATGATGCCGAGGGCAATGCGGTGGCCATCAAGGAATACCTGCCCAGCGCGCTCGCCCTGCGCCAGCCGGGCGAGCTGTCTCCCACCATCGCCAGGCCGAACGCGCCGCTGTTTCGCATCGGCCTGAAATGTTTTTTCGAAGAGGGCCGGGCGCTGGCGCGCATCGTGCACCCGAACGTGGTGCGCATCCTGAACTTCTTCCGCGCCAACGAGACGGTGTACATGGTGATGGCTTACGAATCCGGCCACTCGCTGCAGGAGCACATCGCGCGCGTGGTGGGCAAGGGCAGCCGCCTGAATGAAACCTTCATCCGCAAGGTATTTACGCGCGCCTGCCTTGGCCTGCGCGAAGTACATGCCAACAAGCTGCTGCACCTCGACCTGAAGCCGGCCAACATCTACCTGCGCAGCGACTGCTCGCCGATCCTGCTCGACTTCGGCGCCGCGCGCCAGGCGATCAACAAGGACCTGATGGCGCTGGCGCCGATGTACACGCCTGGCTTCGCGCCGCCCGAGCTGTACGTGAAGGGCGCGCCGCTCGGCCCCTGGTCCGACATCTACAGCATCGGCGCGGCGCTGTTCGCCTGCATGAGCGGCGGCCCGCCGCAGGCCGCCGACGCGCGCAAGAACGAGGACAAGATGGGGCCGCGCTTCGACTACCTGGCCACCGTGTATTCGCCGGAACTGGCCGGCGTGGTGCGCGCCTGCCTGGCGCTCGACCCGATGGCGCGTCCGCGCAGCGTGTTCGAAGTGCAGAAGGTCTTGCAGACGGCGCCGGCGACACCGTTGGCCGACGAGCCGGCGAACGATCCCGCACCGCCAGCGGGCGGCCAAGGGGGGCTGCGGGGCCTGTTCAACCGCCTGGGCGGCTTCAAGCGCGCCAAATCGGGCAACGACTGAGGAGCCAGCATGCAGTTTTCCGTCTACCAGCAAAGCCACATCGGCGGGCGCCGCGTCAACCAGGACCGCATGGGCTACTGCTTCACGCGCGACGCGCTGCTGCTGGTGCTTGCCGACGGCATGGGCGGCCACCTGCACGGCGAGATCGCCGCCACCATCGCCATGCAGACCCTGTCGATGATGTTCCAGATGCAGGCGCGTCCCACCATCAAGAATCCCGGGCGTTTCCTGGAAGAGGCGCTGACCCAGGCCCACCGCGACATCCACGCCTACGCCGCACGCCACAACCTGGCCGACACGCCGCGCACCACCATCGTGGCCTGCCTGGTACAGCACAACTGCGCGCTGTGGGTGCACTGCGGCGACTCGCGCCTGTACTGGATCCGCGGCGGCAAGGTGCTGGCGCGCACGCGCGATCACTCGCACCTCGAATACCTGATCGACAAGGGCAAGGCCAGCCCGGCGGACCGCGCCGGCCACCCCGACCGCAACAAGCTGTACAACTGCCTCGGCGCCCAGACGCCGCCGCGCATCGACATCTCGCAGCAGATCGGCCTGCAGACCGGCGACGTGCTGATGCTGTGCTCGGACGGATTGTGGACCTCGGTGCCGGACGACGAGATCGTGTTCAAGCTGGCCACCAAGACCGTGGTGCAGGCCGTGCCCGAGCTGGTGACCAGCGCCGTGGCCCGTGGCGGCGCGCGCTGCGACAACACCACAGCGCTGGCCATTGCCTGGCAGGGACTCGAGAATGCCGACGCCGGCTTGCCGAACGTGGTCTCGACCCAGATGCTGCCCGAGGACCAGGTCAGCAGCACGATCGGCAGCGTCGACGCGGCCCCCGACCTCGACCCCTTCGACGAAGACGCCATCGAAAAGGCGATTGCCGAGATCAACCAGGCGATCGAGAAGTCTTCCCACATCCTCAAATAAACACAGGCCCATCACATGACCATCTCCCGCACTAGCGGCCGCGCCGTCGACCAGCTGCGCGACATCCGCATCACCCGCCAGTACACCAAGCACGCCGAGGGTTCGGTGCTGATCGAATGCGGCGACACCAAGGTGATCTGCACCGCCAGCATCGAGGAAAAAGTGCCGGGCTTTTTGAAAGGGAAGGGGCAGGGCTGGCTGACCGCCGAATACGGCATGCTGCCGCGCTCGACCCACTCGCGCATGGACCGCGAAGCCGCGCGCGGCAAGCAGTCGGGCCGCACCCAGGAAATCCAGCGCCTGATCGGCCGCTCGCTGCGCGCGGCGTTCGACCTGGAGGCGTTCGGCGAGCGCACCCTGCACCTGGACTGCGACGTGATCCAGGCCGACGGCGGCACGCGCACGGCATCGATCACGGGCGCGATGGTGGCGGCCTACGATGCGTTCTCGAAGCTGGTCGAGCGCGGCGTGCTGACCGCGGTGCCGGTGAAGCATTTCGTGGCGGCGATCTCGGTCGGCGTGGTTCAGGGCACGCCGGTGCTGGACCTGGATTATGTGGAGGATTCGGGGTGCGACACCGACATGAACGTGGTGATGAACGAGGCTGGGCACTTTATCGAGGTGCAGGGGACGGCGGAAGGGGCGGCGTTTGACCGGGCGGGGATGAATCGTTTGCTGGACCTGGCGCAGGCCGGCATCGCCGATCTGGTCCGCCTGCAAAAACAGTCGCTCGGCATCCTGTAACCCGTAGCGCAAACCGTACGGTGGGCACCCCGTGCCCACGCGGTTACGTGCCCCTCCTTGCACCTGTTGCGGTGATGATTCGCTCCGCGGCACCAACCATGGACGACACGTCAACAATACGCTTTTGGATGCCTTGCCATATACCGCGCTCTATGGCCCGAATCCTCGCCAACACCGCTCATCGTTCCGCGTGGGCACGGAGTGCCCACCGTACGGTTGCCGCCGCGGGCCATGGCTCCGTCGGCGCAGCGTATCCACAAGCGGTAAAATACCGCCTTCGCTCCATCCCGCCCGCATACCACCATGACCCAACGCCTCATCCTCGCCTCGAACAACGCCGGCAAACTGAAGGAATTCCAGCAAATCCTCGGCCCGATCGGTTTCACCCTGCACCCGCAGGGCGAATTCAACGTCCCCGAGGCGGAAGAGCCGTTCGCCACCTTCGTCGAGAACGCCCTGGCGAAAGCGCGCCACGCCGCGCGCCTGACCGGCCTCCCGGCCCTGGCCGACGACTCCGGCGTCTGCGTGAACGCCCTCGGCGGCGCACCTGGCGTGTACTCGGCGCGCTTCGCCGGCGAGCCGAAGTCCGACGCCCGCAACAACGAGAAGGTGGTGGCCGAGCTGGCCGACAAAACCGACAAGTCGGCCTATTACTACTGTGTGCTGGTCTACGTGCGCCACGCCGACGATCCGCAGCCGATCATCGCCGACGGCCGCTGGGACGGCGAAATCATCGCCACCCCGCGCGGCGACAACGGCTTCGGCTACGACCCGCATTTCCTGATCCCGGCGCTGGGCAAGACCACGGCCGAACTCACGCCCGCCGAGAAAAACGCGCAATCGCACCGCGGCCAGGCCCTGCGCGCACTGGTAGAGAAACTGAAATGATCCCGATTAAAGTCGCCGGCGTGAACGTCGGCGAAGCACGTTCGCCGGCACAGGCGGCCCTGCAATACCTGCAGCCCGGTTCGCTGAACCTGACGGCCTTGCCGCCGCTCTCGCTCTACATCCACTTTCCGTGGTGCGTGCGCAAGTGCCCCTATTGCGACTTCAATTCGCACGAGGCCAAGGGCGAGCTGCCGGAAAAGGAATACCTCGACGCGCTGCGCCTCGACCTTGAGCAATCGCTGCCGCTGATCTGGGGCCGCCGCATCCACACGGTCTTCATCGGCGGCGGCACGCCGAGCCTGATGTCGGCCGCCGGCCTGGACCGCCTGATGTCCGACCTGCGCACGCTGCTGCCGCTGGAACTCGATGCCGAGATCACGATGGAAGCCAATCCCGGCACCTTCGAGGTCGAGAAGTTCCGCCAGTACCGCGAGAGCGGCATCAACCGCCTGTCCATCGGCATCCAGAGCTTCAACGGCGAGCACCTGAAGGCCCTGGGCCGCATCCACGACGAGCGCGAAGCGCTGCGCGCGGTGGAAATCGCGCACAACACCTTCGACAACTTCAACCTCGATTTGATGTACGCGCTGCCCTCGCAGACCCTGGCGCAGGCGCGCCACGATTTGCAGACCGCGCTGTCGTTCGCGCCGCCGCACCTGTCGCTGTACCACCTGACGATGGAGCCGAATACGGTCTTCGCCAAGTACCCGCCCAGCTTGCCGGACGACGACGCCAGCGCCGACATGCAGGACATGATCGACGAGACCATGCCGGCCCCCGGCTACGAGCATTACGAAGTATCGGCCTATGCCCAACCGGGCCGGCGCGCGCGTCACAACCTGAACTACTGGAACTTCGGCGATTACCTCGGGATCGGCGCCGGCGCCCACTCCAAGTTGTCGTTCCCGCACCGCATCCTGCGCCAGGCGCGCTACAAGCAGCCCGGTTCCTTCATGGAAGCGGCGAAGCGCGGCAACCCGGTGCAGGAAGAGCACGAAATCGCCCGCGCCGACATGGGCTTCGAGTTCATGCTCAACACCCTGCGCCTGACCGAAGGCTTCGATCCGAATTTGTTCGGCGAACGCACCGGCATGAGCATCACCGCGATCTCGAAAGCGCTCGACGCCGCCGAAGCCAAGGGTTTGCTCACGCGCGACTTCAAGCTCATCAAGCCAACGGAACTGGGCCAACGTTTCCTCAACGACCTCCAGGAAATGTTCCTCGGCGAAGGCAAATAACGGCCTTAGCTTTGTGATTGGCGGTGTCTTTGTAGGGTGGGCTCTCGAGCCCACGCTGTACACCCGCCGCACTCCGGTTTATGTACGGGTAGGGTGGGTTCTCGAACCCACCGAGCAGACCGCTGACAATCAACCCCGTGTCGCCCCCGCCAACGCCGCAATCGTCTTCGCCAACCCCTCCACCACGCGCGCCATGCTGTCGTAATCCAGCTTGTCCGGCGTATCCTGCGCCGTGTGGTAATACGGGTAGCGCATGAATGCCGTATCCGTAATCATCAGCGCCGGATACCCGTGCCGGTTATACGAGGAATGATCCGACAGTGTCACGCCCATCGTATGCGCCGGCGCTGCCAGCCCTTGCGCAGGGAAATCCGACGCTTGCTGAAACGCCGCCAACGCCTGCCGCACCAGCGCCGACGATTCGATCGTCCCCACGAAGGCAATGAAATTGCCGGTGTCCGGATACTGGCCATCCAGCCCCGGCGGCAGCTTCTGGCTGCCCGCCGCATCCGAGTAATAGCCCATCGTCTCCAGCACCAGCGCGCCTTCGACCGCCAGGCCTTGCCGCTTCAGCTCGGCCGCATGCTGCATGCTGCCCATTTCCTCGCCGAGGAAGAAGGGCGGTTCCTCGTTCACGAAGAAAACGAAGCGCACTTCGGTACCCGCGGCCGGCTGCACCGTCTTGAGCAGGCGCGCCAGCTCCAGCACGGCAGCCGTGCCACTGCCATTGTCGTTGGCGCCGGGCGCGCCCTGCGCCGAATCGTAATGCGCGCCGACGATGAAGATACGCTCCGGCCGCTTGCCTTTAGCCACATTCGCCACCGCCACCTCGATATTGCGCACCCGCTGCCCGCCAGCCTCGTATTCCTGGCGCGACGGCGCATAGCCGGCTTTCTTTAGCGTCGTTTCGATGTAGACGGCCGCGCGTTCGAGCTGGGCAGGCTTGCGCGTGTTGTGCTCTTCGGAAGCAACCGCAGCCACGTGCTGGCGCATGCGCTCGGCGAGCGTGGACGCGGCCCCGGCGTTTTCAGGCGTCAGCGTCATGACCGCCACCAGGATGAGCAGGAGGAGCGCAACGATGACTTTCCAATGTGATTGAAAGAAGTTTCGCATGGCAGTGTGCGGCGCCCGGATGACGCCCTCAATGGCCTCTACTGGTAGACCTGTTCAGTGTAGCCAAGTTCAAACCGACAAAGCCGCACGACTGCCAGGTCAAACATGCAGGCGAAAAAAAACCGGAGCACACGACTCCGGTTCTTCATGCAACAAGCTGAACGATCAGCGCGACGCCTGCGCCTCAGGCGCCGGCTCGCTCCAGCCGCCACCCAGCACACGGTACAGCGTCACCTGGTTCTGTAAGCGCGCCAGGTTCGCTTCGACCGTCTGCTGCTGTGCCTGGAACAGCGAACGCTGCGCATCCAGCAGATCAAGCTGGCTGGCCGCGCCGCTGCGGTAGCGCAGGTCGGACAAATTGAAGCGGTCCTGCTCGGCCACGGCCACTGCACGCTGGGCGCGCAGCTGCTCGCTGTAGGTAGCCTGGCCGGCCAGCGCGTCCGCCACTTCGCGGAACGCGGTCTGGATCGACTTTTCGTACTGGGCCACGGCGATGTCGCGGCCAGCCTGGGCCGATTCCACGCCGGCGCGCACGCGGCCGTAGTCGAAGATCGGCAGGATCGCCTGAGGTGCGAAGCTCCAGCCGAAGGTGCCGCTCTTGAACAGGCCCGACAGCTCGTCGCTGACGCTGCCGGCGCTGCCGGTCAGCGAAATGCGCGGGAAGTAGTTCGCGCGCGCGGCGCCGATGTTGGCATTCGCCGCGATCAGCTGCTGCTCGGCCGAACGGATGTCCGGACGGACCGTCAACAGGTCCGACGGCAGGCCGGCCGGCAGGTCCGGCAGTTCGGTCGTCGCCAGGGTGGCGCCCTGCGGCAGGTCGGCCGGGATCGGCTGGCCCACCAGCAGGGTCAACAGGTTGTTGTCCTGCTGGCGCAGGCGGCGCAATTGCGCCAGGGTGGCGCGTGCCGTTTCCACCAGCGAGGCCGACAGCTGCAGGTCGAGCTTCGACGAGACGCCGTTGTCGAAACGCAGTTGGGTCAGGCGCAGCGATTCCTCGCGCGTCTTCAGCGTGTCTTCGGTCAGCGCCAGCAGTTCGTCGTCGGCCAGCAGCGACAGGTAGCTGTTGGCGACCGAGGCGATCAGGCTGATCTGGGTGGTCTTGCGCGCTTCCTCGGTGGCGAGGAATTGCGCCAGCGCCGCTTCCGACAGGTTGCGCACGCGGCCGAAGAAATCGAGCTCGAAGGCGGAGACACTCAGGCCGGCCTGGTACACGCTCTGGATCGGCAGGTCTTCGCCGGTGGTCTGGCGGCTGCCGGTGACCGCTGCCGACACGGTCGGCAGGCGGTCGGCACGGGCGATGCGGTACTGGGCGCGGGCCTGCTCGATGTTCAGGATCGCCACGCGCAGGTCGCGGTTGTTCGCCAGCGACAGCTCGATCAGCTGGCGCAGGCGCGCATCGGCGAAGAAGCGCTGCCAGGCGATGTTCGCCGGCGCTTCACCGGTGGCGGTCGGCAGCGCCGTACCGCCGACTTGCGGCATTTCCGGGAAGGCCGCGGCCACCGGCGCGGCCGGACGCTCGTACTTCGGCGCCAGGTTCACGCAGCCGGCCAGGGCCAGCGCCAGGACCAGGGGGGTAAAACGTTTCGTCTTGGTCATTACAGTCATTGGATTTTTTCCTTCGCTACGCTGCCGGTGTCTTCGTGGTGCGTGTACAGGTCGTTCTGGCGCTTGCTGCCCTTGAACAGCGTACGCACCACAACGAAGAACACAGGCACGAAGATCACGCCCAGCACGGTTGCGGTGATCATGCCGCCCATCACGCCGGTACCGATGGCGCGCTGGCCGGCACCGCCGGCGCCGCTGGCGATCACCAGCGGCAGCACGCCGAGGATGAATGCCAGCGAGGTCATGATGATCGGACGGAAACGCAGGTGGGCCGCTTCGAGTGCCGCCTGGATCGGCGTGCGGCCCTGGGCCTGCAGGTCCTTCGCGAACTCGATGATCAGGACCGCGCTCTTCGCCGCCAGACCGATGATCGTGATCAGGCCGACCTTGAAGTAGACGTCGTT
>DAMABW010000193.1:0-8370 GCA_031999925.1 Massilia sp.
CTATAGCCTGCTCGCCTTCGGTTTTGCGATCGCCTACGTTGCCGCTCGCATCGTTCTGCATGCCAAGCGCATCCTTTCCTGGCCATTCCTCCGCGACTGTTAGGTAACCAACAGTCCGCTCCCGACCCTGGGTGCAGACTGGCCGGTCTTTTTGCGGATTAGCCCGCAAAGAGTCCTTGAAGCCAATCCACCAGGAAAGGAAATACATGAAAGCGCTCGTTTATAACGGTCCCTGCGACGTGCAGGTGAAGGACATGCCCGACGCCCGCATCGAAAAGCCGACAGACGTGCTGGTGCGCATCACCACCACCAACATCTGCGGTTCGGATCTGCACATGTACGAAGGCCGCACCAGCATGGAAACCGGCCGTATCCTCGGCCACGAGAACATGGGCGAGGTGATCGAGGTCGGCAACGCCGTCGACCGCGTGAAGGTGGGCGACATCGTCTGCCTGCCCTTCAACATCGGTTGCGGCTTTTGCGAAAATTGCGAACGCGGCCTGTCGGGCTTTTGCCTGACGGCGAACCCGGGCACCGCCGGCGCCGCCTACGGCTTTGCCGGCATGGGCCCCTATAGCGGCGGCCAGGCCGAGCGGCTGCGCGTGCCCTACGGCGACTACAATTGCCTGGTGCTGCCGCCGGATGCGAAGGAAAAGGAAAACGACTACGTGATGCTGTCGGATATCTTCCCGACCGGCTACCACGCCACCGAACTGGCCGGCGTCAAGCCGGGCGAATCGGTGGTCATCTATGGCGCCGGGCCGGTGGGCCTGATGGCGGCCATGTCGGCCAACATCAAGGGCGCGAGCCAGGTGTTCGTGGTCGACACGCACAAGGACCGGCTGGCCGTGGCCGAGAAGCTGGGCGCGATCCCGATCGACGATACCGAAGGCGGCGGCGTGCAGCAGATCCTCGACATGACCGACGGCAAGGGCGCCGATTGCGGCTGCGAATGCGTGGGCTACCAGTGCTGCGACAAGCACGGCAAGGAAGTGCCGAACCTCACCATGAACAACCTGGTGCAGACCGTCAAGGCGACCGGTGGCATCGGCGTGGTGGGCGTGTTCCTGCCGCAAGACCCGGGCGCGCACGACGAATTGGCGAAAGAGGGCAAGCTGGCCTTCGACTTCGGCAACTTCTGGTTCAAGGGCCAGCGCATCGGCACCGGCCAGGCCAACGTCAAGCACTACAACCGCCATCTCGCCAAGCTGATCCATGCGGGCAAGGCGAAGCCGTCGACCATCATTTCGCATGAACTGTCGCTGGGCGAGGCGCCGAAGGCGTACGAGCAGTTCGACAAGCGCGCAGACGGTTGGACCAAGGTCGTGCTGAAGCCGGGTAAATAAGCACCGGACGGGGCCGGTCGATCGCTGCCGGCCTCGCCATGGGGTAAGATGGTGCGTTGCTCATCTCGCCCGTCCCTGCATGGAATTCCGCCAGATTCACTACTTCATCTCCCTGTACGAAGAGGGCACCGTCACGCGCGCCGCGCACCGGCTCAACATCGTGCAGCCGGCCCTGAGCATGCAGATCAGTAAGCTCGAGGAACACTTCGGCCAGAAGCTGTTCGAGCGCACCAAGCAGGGCATGGTGCCGACCGCCGCCGCGCGCCAGATGTATCGCCTGTTCCTGCCGATCATGCGCGACTTCTCGAATGCCCAGGCGCAGATGCTGAGCAGCGAGGGCGAGATCCGCGGCCACGTCAACATCGGCATGATCGCCTCGATCACCGAAGGCGTGCTGGTCGATACCCTGAGCGACTTTTCGAACAAGTACCCGAAAGTAGGCGTGACGGTGAGCGACGGCTATACCAGTACGCTGACCGACTGGGTCGCCGGCGGACGCCTGGACGCGGCCATCGTCAACAAGCCGCGCAGGCCGCTGGCGCTGGATGTCGAGCACATCATCGACGAGGAGATGGTCTTGATTACGGGGCCGGGATTTGCGGCCAGCCTGCCGGCGAATCTCACGTTGCGCCAGTTGCCGTCGCTGGGGCTGGACCTGGTGCTGCCGAGTCGTGGGCACGGCTTGCGCAGTAACATCGACAGCTTTGCCGAGAGCGAGAGCATCGAGCTGGTGCCGAAGTTCGAGATCGATTCGCTGGTGGCCACCGTCAACCTGGTCGAGCGTAATCAGGTGGCGACCATTGTGCCGCGCGTGGCGGTGCACAGGCAGTTGGCGAGTGGGGCGCTGCGCGCGTATCCGATCGTGTCGCCAAGGCTGGTGCGGCGGGTGGTGAGCGTGTCGCATCCAAGGCGGCCCTTGAATCCGGCGACGAAATTGTTTATATCGATGCTGGCGGCGAATATGCGCTTGCGTGCGCCGGGGGCACAGCCGGAGGCGTAACCCGTAGGGTGGGCCGGGCCGCGTAAGGCACCCCGTGCCCACGCGGTTACGTGCTTTACCTTGCACTACGTACGGTGAATTGTCGCTCGATAGCGCCGAGCCGGGCCACGCAAAATCGATTCGGGCCGTTACATAGGGTGCGAGCGATGCCTCGCTGCTGCGGACTACGGGCCCGTGCGTAACCGCGTGGGCACGGAGTGCCCACCGTACGGTTGAGGCTGTAGTTAAGTCGACGGCGCGAATGACCGAAGGGGATGCGGCTCGTCGGTTCTACACCAACCCGGCGTTGCGGAAGATGTGCTTGGTCTCGAGGAAATCCGCCAGGCCCTCATAGCCATGCAGGCGCCCGATCCCGCTGCGCCGATAGCCACCGGTCTCCGCCTCCGCAAACAAGCGGTTATGGTCATTGATCCACACCGTCCCGTTGCGCAGCGCCCGCGCCAGGCGCATGCCGCGGTCGCCGTCCGCCGTCCACACGCTGGCCGACAGCCCGAACACGGTATTGTTCGCGCGCGCCACCGCTTCCTTCTCGTCCTCGAACCGTTCCAGCACCACGAACGGCCCAAAGATTTCGTCCTGCGTGAAGAAGGCATTCGCATCCGCATGCGCCACCAGCGTCGGCGTCAGGAAGTGCCCGTTCGCCAGCTTGCCCGCACCGCGCCCGCCACGCAGCACGACCTCGTCGCACATGCCCAGCGCGCGCTCGACGTCGCTCGACACCCGCTGCAGCGATTCGCCATCGATCAGCGGCCCCATACCCGCGCCCGCCGAATCCCCTGGCGCCACCACGATCGCTTCCAGCGCCGCCTTCAAGGCCCGCTTCATCTCGTCATAGCGCGACGCATGCACCAGCACACGCCGGGCCGCCGTGCACTGCTGCCCCGAGATGATGGTAGCGGCCGTCGCCAGCCGCTGTGCCACCTTGCCGATGTCCGCATCCGGAAACACCAGGCAGCTCGACTTGCCGCCCAGTTCCAGCGACAGCTTCTTCATGGTCGGCGCGGCGGCCGCCATGATGCGCTGGCCGGTCAGGTTCGAACCGGTGAAGCTGAGCACATCGACGTCGGTAGAGGCCACCAGTTCCTGCGCCACCTCGCTGCCGTTTTCCAGCACCAGATTCAGCACCCCGCGCGGCAGCGATTCGACCGCCGCCAGTTCGCGCAGCACCTGGGTCGTGATCTGCGCGGTCTGGTGCGCCGGCTTGATGACCACGGTGCAGCCGGCAGCCAGTGCCGGCGCCAGCGAGCGGATCAACAGCACGATGGGCGCATTCCACGGAATGATCAGGCCCGCCACGCCGGCCGCCTCGCGCAGGGTGGCGGAATACGCCCCCGGCTCGACTTCCATGAAGTGGCCCGGCATGTGGCGCGTCAGGCCGGCGTAGTAGCGGATCTCGGAAATCGCGCCGGCCATTTCGCCGCGCGACTGCGCCAGCACCTTGCCGTTTTCCTGGGTCAGCAGGGCAGCCAGTTCGGCGCGCCGCTCCAGGCGGTCAGCCCAGGCAAGCAGCACCATCTGACGCAGGCGCGCATCGTGCGACCACAGCGAGGTTTCGAAAGCCTGGCGCGCGGCGGCGATGGCGGCTCGTGCTTCGGCCACGCCGCTGGTGGCATACGTCCCGATCACGCTGCCGTCGGTGGGATTGCGGCTTTCGCCGCTGGCGCCGCCGGCCGCGCCTTGCCACTGGCCGTCGATGTAGTTGAGAGCGTTAAGCAGGCCCATGGTGTGGATCAGCTGCCGTTGAAGACAGGCGGACGCTTGGCGTGGAAGGCCTCGACGCCTTCGCGGAAGTCGTTCGACGAACGCAGGCGGCTGTAGCAGTGGCCTTCCAGTTCGATCGCGACCGACAGCGGCGAATCCTCGGTGTCGTTCAGCAGCTTCTTGGCTGTGCGCTGGGCCAGCGGCGAGAAGAAGCGCAGTTCGTCGACCAGGCGGTCGGTGGCCGCTTCCAGCTCGGCGTCCGGGACGATCTCGGTGGCCACGCCCCAGTCGTAGGCCTGCTGGCCGGGGATGCGGCGCGAGCGCATCACGATGTCCTTGGTGCGCGTGATGCCGACCATCTTCTGCAGGCGCGCTGAGCCGCCCGAACCCGGGATCTGGCCCAGCTTCTGTTCCGGCAGCGCATAGAAAGTGGTGTCGGTGACGATGCGGAAGTCGCAGGCCAGCGAAATCTCGAAGCCGACGCCGAAGCAGAAACCGCGGTTTGCCGCGATCACGGGCTTGCTGCAGCGGGTCGGCGCCGCGATGTTCCAGGCCAGCTTCGACACATGTTCCGGGCTCGCTTCCAGGAAGCCGCGGATGTCGCCGCCGCTGGAGAAGTGCTGGCCCTCGGCGCGCAGCACGATCACGCGCACGCGTTCGTCGGCGTCGAGCGCCTCGAACACCAGGCGCAGCTGCTCGCGCTGGGGCATGGTGATGATGTTGAACTGGCCGTTCGAGAGCACGATGTCGGCGCGCTGGCGCTCGGCGTCGATTTCGACGCGGAAGTTGACGAGGTCCGCGAGCAGGGTCTGGGCTGGGTGGTTCAGTTGGGTCATGCTGTTCTCCTGAGTGTTATTGATGTTCGTTATTGCCCGCTTTGTTCATCCCTTCCCAACGCCGTACCAGGCCATCGTGGGGAAGGTCGAACAAGTCGAGCAGGCGTCCGACGGTATGGTTGACCATGTCGTCGAGCGAATCGGGTCGGGTATAAAAGGCCGGTACCGGCGGGAAGATGATCCCGCCCATTTCGGTCACGCTCGTCATGTTGCGCAGGTGGGCCAGGTTCAATGGCGTTTCGCGCGCCACCAGCACCAGGCGCCGGCGTTCCTTGAGCATCACGTCGGCGGCGCGCGCCACCAGGTTGTCGGCCAGGCCGTGGGCGATGCTAGCGAGGGTCTTCATCGAGCAGGGCGCCACTACCATGCCGGCCGAGCGGAAGGAGCCGCTGGCAATCGTCGCGCCGATGTCCTTCACGTTGTGCACCACATCGGCCAGGGCCTCGATATCGCTCTTGCGCATGTCGAGTTCCTGCTGCGCCGTCATCACACCCGACGAGGACATCACCAGGTGCGATTCGCAGGCGCCAGACTCGCGCAGCGCCTGCAGCAGGCGCACGCCGTAGATGGCGCCGCTGGCGCCGGTGATGGCGACGACCAGGCGCGGCTTGTTCATGGACGCACCTTGGCTTCGTGCCAGTCCACCGTGGCGCCGCGCACGATTTCCTGGTCGAGGTCGATCTCCAGTTCGCCCGGAATGCGCACCTTGGTGAACACGTGACCGCGGAAAGCCACGGGTTTCGTCGCGTCCAGCCCCATCTTGGCGCTGATCCCTTGCAGGTGGGGCGGGGCGACCTCGTCTTCGCCGTAATCGTGGCCGACGGTGGTTGACGGATCGAGCGCCGAACCCTGCGCGCCGCTGATGACGATCAAATCGCGGTCGGCCTGGAAGCGCGTCGCCACGGCCCATTCCACCTGCTGCGGATCGTGCACGTCGACGTCGTCGTCGACCACGGTCACCTGCTTGATGTCGTAGTGCGCACCGAAGGCGCCGAGGATCACGTTGCGCGGCTCGCCTTCGCGCAGCTTGCGGAACTTGACGAACAGGTGGTACCGGCCGACGCCGCCCACCGACAAATGCACGTCGAGCACGCCGGGGAAGCTGCGCTGCAAGTGGGCCAGCATGGTCGCCTCGCGCGGGATGGAGCCGAGCAGCAGGTGCTCCATCTCGGCCGGCACGATGGTGTGGTAGATCGGGTTCGTGCGATGGGTGACGGCGGTCACCTCGATGACTTCGCGGTTCTCCTTCGCGCTGTAGTACTTGGGGAATTCGCCGAACGGACCTTCCGGCTCGCGCACCTTGGGCAGCAGCTTGCCCTCGATGACGATCTCCGCGTTGGCCGGCACGCGCACCTCGCTGCCCAGGCATTTCGCCACGGGGAGCGGCGCGCCGTGCAGGGCGCCGGCGATTTCGAGTTCGTCATGGTCGATCGGCGTGATCGCCTGCGAGGCCAGCAGGGTCAAGGGGTCGGCGCCAATCACCACCGCCACGTCGAGCGCCTGGTTCTCGGCCTCGGCTGCTTTATAGAATGCCAGCAGGTGCCGCGGCAGCATCAGGATCGCCATGCGGTCCTTGCCGTGCACCTGGATGCGGTTGATCGACACGTTCTGGATGCCGGTTACGGGATTGCGCGCGATGACCAGGCCGGCCGTGATATAAGGGCCGTTATCGTGTTCGCTATGGGTCGGGATCGGCAGCAGGGCGTGCAGGTCGATCTCCTTGTTCACCACTTGCTGGCAGGGCGCCGAACCCGGTTCGACCTCGCGCCAGGGCAGGGGATGGTCCGCCGCGTGGCGGAAGGCTGCCAGCAGGCCGGCCTGCTCGACGCCCATCGCTTCGGCAATCCAGGAGCGGCGCGAGATGAAGCCGGAAACGACCGGAATCGCGTGCCCGTCGGGCTTCGGAAAGTAGGCGGCCTGGCTGCCGTCGAGACGCTTGGCGATGGCCGCAAGGCGGTGCTTCAGCGGCACGCCTTCGCGCAGCACGGCCAGGCGGCCGGTGCTTTCCAGGTGGGCCAGCCATTCGCGCAGGTCGCGGGCCTTGGCCGGGGTGTCGAGTTTCTTCATCATGCGATTCCCTTGTCTGCGCCGGGCAGGCTCTCGTACTCGCCCGCCACCAGCTTGCGGCGCAAAATTTTCCCGACCGGCGACTTCGGAATCTCGCGCACGAATACGTATTCGCGCGGGCGCTTGAAGTTCAGCAGATCCGAGGTGCGGCAGTGTTCGTTCAGCGCCTCGGGCGTGATGTCGCCGCGGGTCTTCACAAAAGCCACCACCTTCTGGCCCCAGCGCTCGTCCTGCAGGCCGGCCACCGCCACTTCGTCCACGGCCGGGTGCAGCGACAGCACCGATTCGATGTCGACCGGCGAGATGTTCTCGCCGCCGCTGATGATCATGTCGTCCATGCGGCCGGTGACGAACAGGTCGCCGTCGGCATCGATGTAGCCGGTGTCGCCGGTGAAGTACCAGCCGGCCCGGATCGACTTCGCGTTCGCGTCGTCGCGGTTCCAGTAGGCCTCGAAGGCTTCGTCGCCTTCCAGGTCGCAGATGATCTGGCCTTCCTCGCCCATGGCCACCGTTCCTTCGGGCGAGCTGGCGGTGAGCGGCACCACGCGAATGCGGGTATTGATGCCAGCGCGTCCGGCGCTGCCTGCCTTGCGCGTCGCGTCCTGGTCGATGGTGAAGGTGTAGACCTCGGACGAGCCGTAGTGGTTCACGAACAGCTCCGGATGGAAGGTGTCGGTCAGGCGCTTCAGGAGGCCATCCTGCATCGGCGCGCCGGCGAAGCCGAGTTTGGTCACCGAGGAGATGTCGGCGCCGTGCTTTTCGCGCCAGGCCAGCATGTCGTGGTAGAGCGTCGGCACCAGGTACAGGCAGGTGATGCGGTCCTGCTCGATCGAGCGGAAGGCGGCGGCGCAGTCGAACTTCGGTACGCAGACGAACAGGCCATCGACCAGGGCCATCGCCAGCAGCGAACGCACGCCCATGGTGTGATACAGCGGCATCACGCCCAGGGTACGCTCGCCGCGCTTGTACAAATTCTGGGCCACGTGGCCGAGAGCGGCGGCGCGTTCGGCGCGGTGGCGGCGCGGCACGCCTTTCGGCTTGCCGGTGGTGCCCGAGGTGTAGAGCATCAGCGAGATGTCGTCGGCCCTGCCTTGCCGGATGGGCGTTTGCGGCGCATGCGCCAGCAGGTCGGCGAAAGCGATGGCAGTGCTGTCGGCCACCGCACCGACCGTGATGCGCGGCAGGGCCATGGCAGCCGGGCTGCCCTTGACGGCTTCCTCGCTGATCGGTTCATAGGCCACGGCGCGTGCGCCGGCGTCGACTGCGCAGTATTCCACTTCCTCGGGCTTGGCGCGCCAGTTGAGCGGCGTCGCGATCACGCCCAGGAATTGGCAGGCCCAGTGCAGGGTCGCCATCTCGATACGGTTTTGCAGCACCACCAGCAGGTGGTCGCCGCGACCCAGTCCGAGCTTGGTGAGGC
>DAMABW010000194.1:0-8365 GCA_031999925.1 Massilia sp.
GTATCTTGCCGACGGCGGCTGGACCAGTCCCGGCGCATTGCTGAGCGAATCCATCCGCAAGGGCGAACTGGCGCCTTCGATCGTGGTCGGAGTCGACTATTCCCCGCGCGACCGTGAGGACGCCGATTCGCGCACACGGACCTACATTGGCATTCCCGGCGGCCCGATCACACCCGAATTCCTCGCCCACGAGCGCTTCCTGGTCGATACCGTGGTGCCGGCGATCGAGGCCAGATACGGCGCGCCGCCCGAACGCAGGCTGCGCGCGGTCGGTGGCGCGTCGAATGGCGGTGTCTGGACCGCCTCGATGGCGCTGCGCAACCCCGGCACCTTCGGCACCGCCTTCGTGATGTCCGCCGGCATGCTGCCGGCCCAGCATGGCGCGGGACGCTCCTCGGTCCGGTTCCACGTGGCGGCCGGCGATATCGAGCCGGGGTTCCGCTGGGCCTCCAGCTGCATCGCAGGAGAGATCGTCGCGCGCGGCGGCATTGCCACGTTCACGACCTATCCCTCGGGGCATGACAGCGCGATGTGGAATCGCATGCTGCTGGACCAGGTCCGCGATTGGCTGGGGCCGCAGCAGTCCGCGGTGCTGGCGCCATTGCCCGACGCCAGTTGCAAGCGCTTGCGGCGCTGAGGTGCCAAGGCGAGCAGGTGGAATGCTTGCGCGGCGCATCGCGCCCCCACGGCATGACCCCATGGCTGATGCGCGTTTTCGGCGTCGTCGAAGGAGGCGATGGATTGCTTCGCCGTCCGCTGTAAAGTCGCGCACTGCCGGGTTGTGCGCTATGATTCCCGCCGGCACATCCGCCTTTTCCTGACTTCACGTCCCGAGAACAATATGCACAAGAGACACGCAACGCTCGTCCTGGCCTTGATGATGGCCTTCGGCGCCCACGCCGCCGAGCCGGCATCCTGCCCGGCCGGTTCGAAGCTGACCTACCCGGTCACGGCCAAGGTCGACCAGACCGACAACTACCACGGCACCACCATTGCCGACCCCTACCGCTGGCTGGAAGACGCGAACAGCGCCGACACCAAGAAGTGGGTCGACGCCCAGGTCGCGGTCACCCAGGCCTACCTGTCCCAGATCCCGCAGCGCAAGGCGATTCAGGAGCGCTTGACGAAGTTGTGGAATTACGAGCGCTACTCGGTGCCGTCGAAAGAGGGCGGCCGCTACTTCTACAGCCGCAACGACGGCCTGCAGAACCAGTCGGTGCTGTACACGATGAAGAACCTGGCCGACGAGCCGCGCATGCTGCTCGACCCGAACACCCTGGCCGCCGACGGCACGGTCGCCCTGGCCGGTGTCGAGGTCAGCCCGGACGGTAAACTCATGGCCTACGGCACGGCTGCCTCGGGTTCGGACTGGAATGAGTGGAAGGTGCGCGACATCGACAGCGGCAAGGACCTGGAAGACCACCTGAAGTGGGTCAAGTTCTCGCAAACGGCGTGGACGAAAGACGGCAAGGGCTTCTTCTACAGCCGCTACGATGAGCCGACCGAGGCGACCAAGCTGGCCGCCGTCAACTACCACCAGAAACTCTACTTCCACAAGATCGGCACGCCGCAAAGCGCCGACACCCTGGTGTATGACCGTCCGGACGAGAAGGAATGGGGTTTCCGTGCCCAGACCACCGACGACGGCAAGTACCTGTTGATCACCGCCACCAAGGGCACGGCGCACAAATACCGCATCTTCATCAAGGACCTGTCGAAGCCGGATGCGAAGGTCGTGCCGCTGATCGACAACTTCGACGCCGCCTACGACTTCATCGACAACGTCGGCGACGTGTTCTACTTCAGCACCGACCGCAAGGCCCCGCGCCAGCGCATCGTCGCCATCGACCTGCGCAAACCTGCCGAAGCCAACTGGAAGCAGATCGTCGCCGAAAGCGCCGAGACCCTGAACGGCGCCCACATCATCGGCGACCGCCTGATCGTCGAGTACCTGAAGGATGCGCGCAGCGTCGTGCGCGTGAGCGATTTGAACGGCAAGTTCATCCGCGAGATCGCGCTGCCGGGCATCGGTTCGGTGTCGGGCTTCACCGGCAAGCGCAGCGACAAGGAAACCTTCTTCTCGTTCACCGGCTTCACCACGCCGACCACCATCTACCGCATGGACGTGGCCAGCGGCAAGACCGAGGTATTCCGCCAGCCGAAGGTCGACTTCGACCCGAACGCCTACGAAACCCGCCAGCAGTTCTTCACCAGCCGCGACGGTACCAAGGTGCCGATGTTCATCGTCTCGAAGAAGGGCATGCAGCTCGACGGCAGCAACCCGACCTACCTGTACGGCTACGGCGGCTTCAACATCTCGATGCTGCCTTCCTTCTCGCCGGCCAACCTGGCGTGGATGGAAATGGGCGGCGTCTACGTGGTCGTCAACCTGCGCGGCGGCGGCGAGTACGGCGAGTCCTGGCATCAGGCCGGCACCAAGCTGCAGAAGCAGAACGTGTTCGACGATTTCATCGGCGCGGCGCAGTGGCTGGTCGATAACAAGGTGACCTCGCCATCGAAGCTGGCGATCGGCGGCGGCAGCAACGGCGGCCTGCTGGTCGGCGCAGCCATGACCCAGCGTCCGGATCTGTTCGGCGCGGCGATCCCGATGGTCGGCGTGCTCGACATGCTGCGCTTCCACAAGTTCACCATCGGCTGGGCCTGGACCTCGGACTACGGCTCGTCGGAAAACCCGGACGAGTTCAAGGCGCTGGTGAAGTATTCGCCGCTGCATAACCTGAAACCGGGCACGCAGTACCCGGCGACGATGATCCCCACCGCCGACCACGACGACCGCGTGGTGCCGGCGCACAGCTTCAAGTTCGCCGCCGCCGCCCAGGCCGCGCAGGCCGGCTGCAACCCGATGATCATCCGCATCGACACCAAGGCAGGGCACGGCGCGGGCAAACCGACCGCCAAGCAGATCGAGGAAGTGGCGGATCGCTGGGGCTTCCTGACCAAGGCGCTGAAGATGTAATGGCGTGTGCATCGGGCGGCTTGCCGCGCGATGCATGAAGCGACCGGGCCAGGCGAATCGCGATGATTCGGCTGGCCCGGTTTGTTTTTGTGGCGCGGCTGTTCGAAGGTTCTACCGCGTGGGCTCAAGAGCCCACCCTACAAATTCAATAGCCGGCTTTCGTAGGGTGGACACTTGTGTCCACGCTGTACGGCGGCCGACCATCCGCCCCTTTGGCAACAAATGTCGTCATGAGAAAACAAATGTCCAAGTGGGCCGATCAAAACACGCCTACCTGTGCACCACCACCAGCAGCGCCTTCGCCTCCGTCTTGCCCACATTCCTCAGCACATGATCCTGGTCCGCCGGATAGCGCGCCGTCCCGCCAGCCTTGACCTTGCGCTTCGATGCGCCGACTTCGATCTCCAGCGTGCCGTTAATCACGGTCATGTGTTCCTTGGTGCCCGGATCGTGCGCCTGGGAGGCCAGTTCGCCCCCAGGCGCCAGCGTCAACTCATACCATTCGTACTGGCCGGCCAGTTCCATCGGCCCCAGGATACGCAGGGTGTAGCCGGCGTGGGTGCCGGGCAGGGTCGGGGTCTCGTGCGCATCGAGCACGCGGATCGATTCCACGTTCGGTGCTTCGGAGGCCAGCAGCTCGCCGATCTGCACGCCAAGGGCGTTGGCCAGACGCCAGGTGATGGCGATGGTAGGATTGGCCTTTTCGCGCTCGATCTGGGACAGCATCGACTTCGATACCCCCGCGATGCGCGACAGGTCTTCCAGCGTCAGGCCGCGCGCCAGGCGCAGGCGCTGCAGGGTGGCGCCGACTTCCGGCGGGGCGTTATTGGTCGGGACGACGGTTTTCATCTTGTTCAGGCTTGCTAGTAAATGGGAGCCGCCGCACCTTGCCAAGTTCAACAGGTCGGCGTAATATTCATTATATTGAATTTCGGTTCGAGATAGCGAAAAAGCAGCGCAGCATCGAACCGGTACAGCAAGCGGTCAACGGTACAGCATAGTCCAACAGCCGGTCAAGCCGGCAACCACAGACAGGGAAATCACATGAGCGAACAAGCGAAGAACGCCTTTTATACCGGGCTGCAGAACAATCTGTCGACCCTGCGCGACCAGGGCCTGTTCAAGCCCGAGCGCGTGCTGGCGTCGCGCCAGGGCGCCGTCGTCGAATCGAGCGACGGCCGCACCCTGATCAACATGTGCGCGAATAACTACCTGGGCCTGTCGGGCGACGCCGAGACCCAGAAGGCGGCCGAAGCCGCGCTGGCCAAGTACGGCTACGGCCTGTCGTCGGTGCGCTTCATCTGCGGCACCCAGACCGTGCACAAGGAACTGGAACAGGCGCTGTCGAAGTTCCTGGGTACCGAAGACACCATCCTGTACGCGGCCGCGTTCGACGCCAACGGTGGCGTGTTCGAGCCGCTGTTCGACGAGAACGACGCCATTATCTCCGACGCCCTGAACCACGCCTCGCTGATCGACGGCATCCGCCTGTGCAAGGCCGCGCGCTACCGCTACGCCAACAACGACATGGCCGACCTTGAAGCCCAGTTGCAGGCAGCGACCGCCGCCGGCAAGCGCCACAAGGTCATCGTCACCGACGGCGCCTTTTCGATGGACGGCACCATCGCCCAGCTCGATAAAATCTGCGACCTGGCCGACAAGTATGGCGCGCTCACGCTCATCGACGAATCGCACGCCTCCGGCTTCCTCGGCGCGACCGGCCGCGGCACCCACGAACACTGCGGCGTGATCGGCCGTATCGACATCATCACCGGCACACTCGGCAAGGCCCTGGGCGGCGCGATGGGCGGTTTCACCTCGGGCCGCAAGGAAGTCATCGAGACCCTGCGCCAGAAGTCGCGGCCGTACTTATTCTCCAATACTCTGGCGCCGATGATCGCCGGCGCCTCGCTCGCCGTGCTGGACCGCATCTCGAAGTCGACCGAACTGCGCGACCGCCTGATGGAAAACACCGCCTACTTCCGCAAGGAGATCGAGCGCATCGGCTTCACCATCAAGCCGGGCACCCACCCGGTGGTGCCGGTGATGCTGTTCGACGCGCCGGTGGCGCAGAAGTTTGCGGCGCGCATGTTCGAACTGGGCGTGCTGCTGTCGGGCTTCTTCTATCCGGTGGTGCCGATGGGCCAGGCGCGCGTGCGCGTCCAGCTGTCCGCCGCCCACACCCGCGAACAGCTCGACACCGTGCTGGCCGCCTTCGAGCAGGCCGGCAAAGAGCTCGGCATCCTCAAGAACTAATCGGGTCCCGGCCCCAATCATCCAGGCATCAAGGAATCACAGCAAATGGAACGTCTCCTCATCATCGGCGCCAACGGCCAGATCGGCAGCGAACTGGTCTCCGCACTCGCAGAACAACACGGCGCCGGGAATGTGCTCGCCACCGACATCGGCAGCAACAACGTCTACGGCGCGGCGCGCTACGCCCAGCTCGACGTGCTGGACAAGGGCAAGCTGGCGCAAGTGGTCGCCGACGAAGGCATCACCCAGGTCTACCAGCTGGCCGCGCTGCTGTCGGCCACCGGCGAAAAGGCGCCGCTGAAAGCCTGGACCCTGAACATGGACGGTCTGCTGAACATCCTGGAAGTGGCGCGCGAGCGCGGCGAAGCCGGCAAGCCGCTGAAGGTCTTCTGGCCATCGTCGATCGCCGCCTTCGGCCCGAACACCCCGGCCGAGAACACCGCGCAGTACACGGTGATGGACCCGACCACGATCTACGGCATCAGCAAACTGGCCGGCGAGCGCCTGTGCGAGTACTACCACACCAAGTACGGCGTCGACGTGCGCTCGATCCGCTACCCCGGCATCATCAGCTTCAAGTCGCCTCCGGGCGGCGGCACCACCGACTACGCCATCGCCATCTTCCATTCGGCGCTGAAGGGCGAGACCTACGAGTGCTTCCTGGGTCCCGAGACCACGCTGCCGATGATCTACATGCCGGACGCGATCCGCGCCACCATCGAACTGATGGACGCCCCAAGCGAGCAGGTGAAGATCCGCTCCTCGTACAACGTCGCCGGCGTGTCGTTCAACCCGCGCGAACTGGCCGCCGCCATCCAGAAGGCCGTGCCGGCATTCGAGATCGCGTATAAACCGGACAGCCGCCAGGCGATTGCCGACACCTGGCCGAAGAGCCTGGACGACAGCCGCGCCACCGCAGATTGGGGCTGGAAGGCGCGTGTCGGCATCGAAGAGATGGTCGCTTCCATGCTCGAGAACATCGACGTCGGCGCCACCGCGTAAACCATCGCATAATAAGAAAAGCTGGAGACAAAGATGGACATGAGCGTTTTCGATCTGTTCAAGATCGGTATCGGGCCGTCGAGCTCGCACACGGTGGGCCCGATGGTGGCGGCGCGCCGCTTCCTGCTGGAGGCTGGCGCGCTCGATGAAGCGGTCGGCGTCGAAGCCCATTTGTACGGTTCGCTGGCGCTGACCGGCGTCGGCCACGCCACCGACAAGGCGGTCATCCTCGGCCTGATGGGCGAGACGCCGCAGGACATCGACCCCGACACGGTCGAGGACAAGCTGGCCGAAGCGGAACTCGACGGCGTGCTGCGCCTGCTCGGCAGCCACGAAGTACCGTTCAGCGCGCGCAGCAACCTGGTGTGGCACAAGACCTCGACCCTGCCCGAGCATCCGAACGGCATGCGCTTCGTGCTGCAACTGAAGGACGGCAGCGTCATCGAGCGTATCTATTATTCGGTGGGCGGCGGTTTCATCACCGCGGCCGGCGAAGCGCAGACGCGCTCGGCCGAAACGCCGCAAGCGCAGGGGCAGACGCAGGTGCCGTTCCCCTTCGACACCATGAGCGAGCTGCTGGCCCACGGCAAGCAGCACGGCCTGTCGATCCCGCACATGCTGCGTGCGAACGAACTGGTGCGCATGAGCGAGGCGGAGCTGGATGCGGGCCTGGACCGCATCTGGGTCACGATGCGCGACTGTATCGCCCATGGCCTGGTCACCGAAGGCCAACTGCCGGGCGGCCTGAACGTCAAGCGCCGCGCCGCCACGCTGTGGAAGCAGGCCCACTGCAACGAGGGCAAGCGCGTCAACGAACTGCCGCACGATGCGACCCACCACGTGACCCTGTACGCGATGGCGGTCAACGAAGAGAATGCGGCAGGCGGTCGCGTGGTCACCGCGCCGACGAATGGCGCGGCCGGCATCATCCCGGCGGTGCTGCGCTACTACGCCGAGGATTGCCGTCCGAGCGACCCGGTCGGCGGCATCCGCGATTTCCTGTTGACCTCGTCGGCGATCGGCATGCTGTGCAAGAAGAACGCCTCGATCTCGGGCGCCGAAGTCGGCTGCCAGGGCGAAGTCGGCGTGGCCTGCGCGATGGCGGCGGCCGGACTGGTGGCGGCGCTTGGCGGGTCGAACGAGCGCATCGAGAACGCGGCGGAGATCGGTATCGAACACCACCTCGGCATGACCTGCGACCCGATCGGCGGGCTGGTGCAGATTCCCTGCATCGAGCGCAACGGCATGGGCGCGATCAAGGCCATCACGGCGGCCTCGCTGGCGCTGAAGGGCGACGGCACCCACTTCGTCAGCCTCGACAACGTGATCGAGACCATGCGCCAGACGGGGGCGGATATGCAGGCGAAGTACAAGGAGACTTCGCTGGGTGGGCTGGCGGTGCATGTGGTGACGGTGAATCACGCGGCTTGCTGATAGGGCGCGTATGCGGACCTCCAACGGCCTTCACTGACCCGGCTCCAACCGTAGGGTGGGCACCCTGTGCCCACGCGGAAGCCAGAGCGATGTTAGCCCCGTTCACATCGAAACCGACGCGTTATCGCGGCGCTTCTGAAGCGTTACGATAACGCGTCGGTTTCGATCTTTTTCGCGTGCCAACGAGACGCACGCATCCGCGTGGGCACAGGGTGCCCACCCTACGGTTGAGGTCATCGACTCCGGTGAGAGCTACATGCATTCCGACACCAATCTCGACCACACATACAGGATCTGCCGGCCCGCACTATAATAAAAGAATCAACGCGAGCCCAACCGGATCATTTACGTATGCAATATGTGTCTACCCGCGCAACGAGCGCGTCCGCTTCCCGCAATCCGGAAACCTTCTCGACCATCCTGCTCGGCGGCCTGGCCCCCGATGGCGGCCTGTTCATGCCGGCCACCTACCCGCAGGTGACGGGCGACGAGCTGACCGCCTGGCGCCAGCTGTCCTACGCCGAACTGGCCTATGAAATCCTGCGCAAGTTCGCGACCGACATCCCGGACGCCGACCTGAAGGCGCTCACCGCCAAGACCTACACCCCCGAGGTCTACCGCAACGCGCGCGAGGGCGAGTCCGCCAACGACATCACCCCGCTGCGCACCCTCGAAGACGAGAACGGCCGCAAGCTG
>DAMABW010000195.1:0-8356 GCA_031999925.1 Massilia sp.
ACGATGGTGGAGCTGACCATGGCCAGGCTCAGGACCGAGAAGGCGTTCGCGAACAGTTGCGGCACCAGGTCGCGCCGCAGGCGACGCAGGGCTTCGGCGTTGATGGCGTCGGTGGGCAGGCCGGCGCGCGCCAGGCCCAGGGCCGAGGCATCGAAGGCCATGCCGGCGCGCAGCGCGGTGAATAGCGCGGCCGACAGGGGAATCAGTTCCAGCACCAGCACGCGCACCACCATCTCCAGGGCGTAGCGCGACAGGCCGTAGCTGAGCGCCGTCACCAGCACGATGCGGATGATGACGAGGCTGATCAGGGCCGAGAGCAGCGTGAACCAGGGCAGGACTTTCCAGGTGCCGGCGTAGATGTAGTAGGCGGTGGCATGGCGGCTGGCGCGGCTGTAGCTGGAGGGCGTGAGCGCCGTGACCAGGGCGATGGCGCCGAGGTGGAACATGTACCACCAGCTGCGCAGGTAGCGCACGAAGGCGGCGCCCCAGAGGCTGGGGCGGGTGGCTAGGTTGACGGTGCGGCGCATGATCATGCGATCGCCCTCCCTGCCACGCACGTGGGCAAGATCGTGGGCCGCAGGCCCGACCGTTTGCACGGCCGCTGGCCCTTCATGCTTCCGCGTGGGCACGGAGTGCCCACCTTACCCGCGCCTTGCTTCATGCACGTTCTGGACTTCGCGGATCGCGGCCAATGCCTTCTGCAGCTGGCTGGTCGAGCCGATTTCGGCGGTAAAGACCATGCGCGCCTGGCCCTTGGTGGTTTGCGTGTTCACACCGGTCACGTTGATCTTCTCGCGCGAGAAGACTTCCGAGATGTCGCGCAGCAGGCCCTGGCGGTCGCCGGCGAGGATGAAGATATCGACCGGGTAGACCGTCTCGCTGCCAGCCGAACCCCACTCGGTCTGGATCACACGCTCGGGCGCCTTGGTGCGCATCTCGGCGAAGTTCTTGCAGCTGAGACGGTGGATCGACACGCCCTTGCCGCGCGTGACGAAACCGACGATCGGGTCCGGCGGCGCCGGCTTGCAGCACTTGGCCAGCATCGTCATCAGGCCCTCGGTGCCGACCACCAGCACGCCCGACTTGGCGCCCTGCTCCACGCTCGAAGCGCGGCTCTTGTTGACCACCGCCGCGTCTTCCAGCGGCGGCGCCTCCACGGTTTCGTGCAGCGCCGCTTCCACGTGGCGCAGGCTGAACTTCTCCTTGCCGACCGCGATGAACAAGTCGTCGACCTTGGCGAAGCCCAGCTTGTGCGCCAGCGCTTCCAGGTTCACGGCCGTCTTTCCCTCGCGCTGCAGGGATTTTTCGACCAGCGCCCGTCCCTGCGCCAGCGTCTCCGCCATGTCCATCGCGTGGAACCAGGCGCGGATCTTCGAGCGCGTGCGGCTGCTGACCGTGTATTCGGGGCTGAGCCAGTCGCGCGAAGGCCCGGCGCTGCCGGCCGGCCCCTTGGCGGTGATGACCTCGCAGGTCTGGCCGTTGCGCAGCGGCGTGTTCAGCGGCACCATGACGCCATCGATCTTGGCGCCGCGGCAGCGGTGGCCGACTTCACTGTGCAGGTGGTAGGCGAAGTCGATCGGCGTGGCGCCCACCGGCAGCTCCAGCACCCGCGCCTGCGGCGTCAGCACGAAGATGCGGTCGTCGAGCGTGGTCGCCTTCAGCTTCTCGACCCACTCCTTCTGCACGTCTTCGCCGGCCACGGCGTCGGCAACGTCGCTCTTCCAGGCCAGCAGCTGGCGCAGCCAGGCGATCTTTTCGTCGTACTTCTCGCCCTTGAAGGTCGAGCCGCCCGACTCTTTATAGCGCCAGTGCGCGGCGATGCCGTACTCGGCGAAGTTGTGCATCTCCTGGGTGCGGATCTGCACTTCCAGCGGACGCCCATCCTCGGCCGTGACCACCGTGTGCAGCGACTGGTAGCCGTTCGGCTTGGGACGCGAAATGTAGTCGTCGAACTCCTTCGGGATCGGGGTCCAGATGTTGTGCACCAGGCCCAGCACCGTGTAGCAGGTCTTCACATCCGGCACGATCACGCGGAAGGCGCGCACGTCGTAGAGCTCGGA
Source organism: Massilia sp. (assembly GCA_031999925.1). GTDB lineage: Bacteria > Pseudomonadota > Gammaproteobacteria > Burkholderiales > Burkholderiaceae_D > Telluria. The sequence continues at coordinate 2,061 of DAMABW010000195.1, forward strand.
GAAATCGAGGTCCTTGCCGCGCATCTTGCTCCAGATGCTGTAGATGTGCTTCGGGCGCCCGCTGACCTCGGCCTTGATGCCGGCCGATTTCAGCTCGCCTTCCAGGCGGTCGATCGAGGACTGCACGAAGCCTTCGCGCGCCATGCGCTTTTCTTCTAACATCTTGGCGATGCGCTTGTACGTGTCCGGCTGCAGGAAGCGGAAGGACAAGTCCTCCAGCTCCCACTTCAGCTGCCAGATACCGAGGCGGTTCGCCAGCGGCGCATACAAATCCATCACCTCGCGGCCATAGTCGCGGGTGGTGTCGTCGAAGCGCTTTTGCTCGGCAAACCAGCGCAGCATGGTGGCGCAGGACGACAGGCGCACCAGCACCACGCGCATGTCGGTGGCCATGGCCAGCAACATCTTGCGCAGGGTTTCAATGTGCGCCGCCGCTTCCTGGGCCGCGTTCTTGCCGCGCCCGAGCACCGGCTGCGCCACGGTGAGGTCGCGCAGGCGGATCAGTTGCTGCACGCCGCGCACCAGCGTCGCCACCTCGCTGCCGAACAGCTGCTCCAGCGTCTCGACGATGGCCGGCTCGAACATGGCCAGTTCGAACAGCAGGCCGGCGATGCGCGTTTCGACATCGCTGCGCAAATAGGCCAGCGTGCCGGCCACGCCCAGCGAAAACTCGAAGGCGTTCTGGTTCGATGCCAGGGCGCGTTCGCCATAGGCGGCCGCGGCGTAGTCGAGCGCATGCTGCACGCGTGCGCATTCCTCGGGGCTGAGGCCCTGGACCAGCTGGGTAGTGGCGTCGCCGAGGGCGGCGGTGGAAACCATTGCTTAGCGCAGCGCGGCGGTGACGACGATCTCCACCAGGCAGGCCGGATTGGCGAGCTTCGATTCGACGGTGGCGCGTGGCGGCGTGTGGCCTTGCGCCACCCACTCGTCGTAGACCGCGTTCATGCCGGCGAAATGGGCCATGTCGGCGATGTAGATCTGGCACATCAGGATGCAGGTCTTGTCGCTGCCGGCTTCGGTCAGCAGGCGGTCGACGTGGCCCAGCACTTCGCGGGTCTGACCCTCGATGTCCTGGGTGGTGTCTTCGGCGATCTGGCCGGCCAGGTACACGGTGCCATTGTGGACCGCGGTTTCGGAGAGGCGTTTGCCAACGTGGTAACGGGTGATTTCCATCTTCTTCTCTTTCTAGAACGTGGGGCGTCGGTCGGATGAACCTCAGCCCAGTAAAAATTCGCGTGCAAGCGCGATCTGGTCGGCATGCACGAAGGTGGGCGCGTGGCCGACGCCTGGGAACTCCACCAGGCGCGGACGCGGGCCGCGCGTCGTCATTTCCTGCGCCGTCTCGTGCGACAGCAGGTCGGACAGTTCGCCGCGCACCAGCAGCGTCGGGCAGCGGATCGCATCGAATGCGCGCCACAGGGCCGCCTGGCCCAGTTCGGCGCGCGCGGCGGTGACGGCCTTGAAGGGCTCGGCCAGCGCCAGGTCGTAGTGGCGCACCCACTCGCCGTTCGGCGCCTGGCGCAGCACGTCGTGCGCCAGCTTGCGCCATTCCTCGTCCGAGTGCGGGCCGAACGAGTTCGACACTTCGCGCACGAAGCGCGCGCCGGACTCGAAGTCCGGGAAGCGCAGGTCCTGGCCGATGTAGTCGGCGATGCGGCGCATCGCGGCTTCGTCGAGCACCGGGCCGATATCGTTCAGCACCAGCTTGGCAATCGGCGTGTCCGGCAGCGAGGCCAGCACCATTCCGATCAGGCCGCCCATCGAGGTGCCGAACCAGTCGACCCGGCTGTCTTCGCTATCGGCCGTCACACGGGCGATCAGGGTCACCATGTCGGCCACGTATTGCGGCACCGCGTACAGCTGCGGGTCGCGCAGGTGGTCGGAGCGGCCGCGGCCGGCCACGTCGGGGCAGACCACGCGGTAGGTGTCCGACAAATCGCGCGCCAGGGCGTCGAAGTCGTCGGCCACGCGCGTCACGCCATGCACGCAGACCAGCACGCGCGGGTTGGCCGGATCGCCCCACTCCTTGTAGGCGATGCGGTGCAGGCCAGCCCGCGAGCTGCACTGCACATGTTTGATCCTCGCTTCGCTCATCCCGCCTCCATGATGCAATATTGTCTGCCTGTTCAGCCGCAACCGACATTTTAGCTGGCAGTGCGATTAGAATTCTACCAATTCCGAGCAGGCACCTTGAACACCACTTTAAAGAGGGCAGCATGAATGCACTTGCAAGCGCAAAGATGTTAAGCGGTAAAACGGCACTCGTCACCGGCTCCACCTCGGGCATCGGCCTCGGCATCGCCCGTGCGCTGGCCGAACAGGGCGCGAACATCGTCTTCAACGGCTTCGGCGACGCCCAGCAGATCGAAAAGCTGTACACCGACGTCGGCCAGGAATTCGGCGTCCAGACCGGCTATCACAACGCCGACATGTCGAAACCCGCCGAGATCGCGGCCTTGATGCAGTTTGCATCCGACAAATTCGGCGGCGTCGACATCCTGGTCAACAATGCGGGCATCCAGCACGTGTCGCCGGTCGAGGACTTCCCGGTCGAGAAGTGGGACGCCATCATCGCCATCAACCTGACCTCGGCATTCCACACCACGCGCCTGGCCCTGCCCGGCATGAAGGCGAAGAACTGGGGCCGCATCATCAACCTGGCCTCGGTGCACGGGCTGGTGGGCTCAGCACAGAAGTCGGCCTATGTGGCGGCCAAGCACGGGCTGGTGGGCTTTACCAAGGTCACGGCGCTGGAAACCGCGCAGACCGGCGTGACCTGCAACGCGATCTGCCCGGGCTGGGTGCTGACGCCGCTGGTGCAGAAGCAGGTCGACGACCGCGCCGCCCGCGAAAGCGTGTCGAACGACGAGGCGAAGCGCGCGCTGCTGGCGGAAAAGCAGCCGTCGGGCGAGTTCGTGACGCCCGACGAACTGGGCGCGCTGGCGGTGTTCTTCTGCTCGCCGGCCGGCGCCCAGGTGCGCGGCGTGGCGTGGAACATGGATGGCGGTTGGGCCGCGCAATAAATCTGGCGGGGCTTTTGTAGGCTTTTGTAGGGTGGGCACTCGTGCCCACCCTACAACCCCGTATGCGACAATCCCGGCCTCATCAATCAAGTAACACTCGCATGCAGCACTTTGAACGGCGGCGCGACCGCTTCGACCTCTTCGACCGCATGGACAGCCCCGCGGTCAACCTCTGCTTCACGATGGACCTGCCGGACTTCCGGCCCTGGTGCAAGGCGCAGGGCCTGCCGCCCTTCCACGTGCTGCTGTGCGCCGTGCTGCGTTCGGTGCTGGCGATTCCGAACTTCCGCTACCGCGTCTTCGAGGGCGAGGTCATCGAGATCGACCGCCTGATGCCTTCGTTCACCGTCACCAACCAGCACCACGACCTGAATTTCGCCCTGTTCGACTGGTCCGACGATTTGCGCGAATTCGTGCGGCGCGGCGTGGCCGCGCGCGACCAGGCCGGCGCCATGCTGGAACTGCACAACGCCTATGCCGGCCTGTCGCCACGCCAGGTGAAGGACCAGGTCTTCATTACCTGCATACCCTGGCTCGACTTCACCTCGATCCAGCATCCGGCCGCCACGCTTGGTTCGCCCGACATCCCGTCGCTGGCCTGGGGCAAGTTCAAGGATGGACTGAACGGCCGCCTGGCGCTGCCGTTCTCGGTGCAGGCCCACCACGGCTTCGTCGACGGCTACCACATCCACCAGTTGGCGCAGCACATCGCCGCCGAGCTGGAAGGCTTCATGCAATAAGCCCGCGACTCACGGGCAGCGGATGTCGGCGCCAAGCGCCGCGATGCGTTTTGCCAGGTCGTCGTGCATGACCGGGTTGGCCTCGGAGATCGCCAGCTTCGTCAGGATGGCCACCTGCGCGCTTGCCAGGGCGGCATCGGCGCAGACGCTGACGTCCGGCATCACGCCGACGCCTTCCCAGTTCGTCCCGGTAACCGGGCTGATGGCGCGGCCGAAGGGCACAAAGGCGCTGAAGTGGGGCGCCAGGCGAATGTCGTTCCCCGGGTTGGCGCCGCCGGCCGTGGTTTCGCCCACGACGGTCACACGCTTGAGATTCTTGAGCGCGTAAGCAAAGTCTTCCGCCGCCGAAAAGGTGAATTTGCTGGTGAGGACAACCACGTCTTTTTTCTGGCCGTAACGAAGGCCCGGCACGGCATCCCAGGTCCAGCGCTGCTCGATGCGGTCGCCCTGACGATAATAAAAATCGTTCAGCTGCGTACGTCCGTCGAACAGGTAGCTGGCCAGCAGGGTCACCGCGGCGGCATCGCCGCCACCGTTATCGCGCAGGTCGATGACCAGCGCGTCTGTATGCGCAAGCATGGTCATGGCCGTGGCAATCGTCCCGGCCGCATCCTGTGCCGGCGCGAAGCCGACCAGATTCAGATAGCCAACGTTAAATGGCAGCAGCTCGACCTTTGCCACGCCAAAGTTGGTCGACCTTAGCATCGCCAGGCGCCTGGCGATGTCCTCGGGCGCCGGCGCGACATCCGGCTTGCTCTCGGGGATGGCTTGTTCGCTGTACACCACCCGCAAATGCCTGTCCCCCGTTGTCGCCTGCAATGCCGTCGTCAGTCCTTCGGCCAGCGCTCGGGCGCTGTGCACGCCCTCATAGACGCCATGTCGCTGTCGGGCGCGCAGCGCGGCGCCGGCTTTGCGTGCCAGGTCGGGGAACGCGTAGTTGGCACCGACTTCCTCGACTACCCTGTCGATCAGTTGCTGGCGCTGCGCTGCCGTCACCTGCATATCGGCTCCGGTACCTGTATTGGATGGCTGCCCATACGCCGCCACACTCGCCAGCGCGGACAAGACAATGGCCGCCATGGCCTGTTTGATGCCCATTCTCTCTCCTCTGTTACCCTGCGATGCCGTAGCTCGGCCACCCGTTTATTGCCAGGATTTTAATTGGAGAAGGATTGCAAGAATTCAAGTATCTACCAGTCCACGACGCAGATTTCGCTTGACCTCAAAATATGATGATCATAATATTAGGGCCATCATATTTTGATCGAACGACCATGAATGCCGAATCCAAGCAAACCCGGCGCGAGCTGTCCCACCAGCGCATCCTCGACGCCGCTGCCCGCGCCGTACGCCGCCATGGTTATGCCGGCGTCGGCGTGGCCGAAGTGATGAAAGAAGCCGGCCTCACCCACGGCGGTTTCTACGCCCACTTCAAGTCGCGCGACGCCCTGCTCGCCGCTGCGCTCGACCATGCCGGCGCCGGCAGCGCCAAGGTCCTCGCACGGCGCATCGCACTCGGGCGCGAAGCAGGCGTGAGCCCCTTGCGCGCCCTGGTCGAAGGCTACCTGAGCGAAGCCCACGTGGCCGCCGCCGAGCTGGGTTGCCCGGTGGCCGCCCTCGGCTCCGACATGTACCGCCAGCAGGAAGACGTGCTGGCCGCCTCGCGCCGCCGCGTGCAGAGCCTGATTGCCAGCGTGCGCCAGGCGCTGCCGCCAGGCGCGCCCGAGGCGCAGGCGCAGGTGATCGCCAGCACCCTGGTCGGCACCCTGCAACTCGCGCGCACGCTCGGCGACGAGGCCGGCGGCCTGCTGCAAGCGTCGCGCGACGCCCTGCTGGCGCAATACGACAAGGCGCCGGCCTGAGCTAACAACGCGTAGGGTGGGTTCTCGAACCCACCATCCACATGCGACAACGAATGGATATGCATGGTGGGTACAAGTACCCACCCTACATTTACCCCAAAATATGATGGTCATCATATTCAATCAACCTGAAAGAGGAACACCATGAAACTCGCAGATGCCACCGTCTTCATCACCGGCGCCAACCGCGGCCTCGGTCTCGCCTTTGCACGCGCCGCCCTGGCAGCGGGCGCACGCAAGGTCTACGCAGCCGCGCGCGACCCGGGCAGCGTCGCCCTGCCTGGCGTGGTGCCGATCGCGCTCGACGTCAACAATCCCTCGCAGGTCGCGGCTGCTGCGGCCGATTGCGGCGACGTCACCCTGGTCGTCAACAATGCCGGCATCGCCACCACCGGCGGCCTGCTCGACGCCGGCAGCATCGAGGCCACCCAGCGCATGATGGAAACCAACGTCTACGGCATGCTGCGCGTGAGCCAGGCCTTTGCGCCGGTACTGGCCAGGAACGGCGGCGGTGCGCTGCTGAACGTGCTGTCGGTATCGAGTTGGCTCAGTGCGCCGGTGCTGGCCGGCTATGCGGTGTCGAAAGCCGCCGCCTGGAGCGTGACCAACGGCCTGCGCAACGAACTGCGCGCGCAGAACACGCAAGTGCTCGGCCTGCACGTCGGTTTCAT
>DAMABW010000196.1:0-8268 GCA_031999925.1 Massilia sp.
GCAGTTGACTGGTCTGGCCCGAGCTTTCCTTGATGGCGGCGACGTTCTTCGATGCGCGCGTGACGGTCTCGAAGAACTCGCGCCCCATCGACATGCCCATCCGGCCCGGATAGTTATACAGCATGATGGGCAGGCCGGCGGCGGCGTCGATGGCCAGCGCGTGGGCGGCGTTCTCGCGCTCGGTCGGCAGGGCGTAGGGCGGCGTGCCGACCAGGATGGCATCGGCCTTGATGTCCTTTGCCAGCCGCGCGTACTCGACGGATTCCTCGGTGCGGATGGCGCCGGTGCCGACGATCAGCTGCGTGCGGGTGCCGATCACTTCCTTGGCCAGGGCGGCCAGCGCCAGGCGTTCCTGGGTGGTGTGGGCGTAGTATTCGCCGGTCGAACCGGCAATGATGATGCCGTGGACGCCTTGTTCGACCAGGTATTCCAGCACCTCGGCAAAGGCGTGCTTGTCGATGCTGTTGTCAGGCGCCAGGGGCGTGATTGCGGGGGTATAAATGCCTTCGAATTTCATGATGACCTCGAGTGGTTAATGGTTCAGCGTTTCAGCGATGCGGCCTGTTCCAGGCTCATGCCGCGGGTTTCGGGGGCCAGGCAGACGGATGCCAGCAGGCCGATGAAGGAGACGGCGGCGGCCGCATACATGGTGTTGCCGATGCCGTAGTGGTGCAGCGAGATTGGCACCAGCCAGGTGCCGGCGGCCGAGCCGACACGGGTCATGGAGGAGCCGATGCCGACGGCGAATGCGCGCACCTCGGTGGGGAACAGTTCGTTCGGGTAGACCAGTTCCAGCACCTGGGCGCCGCCGATGAAGAGGGCGTAGGCGCCGAACATGAACAGCACCAGCATCTCGGCGCTGTCGGAAAAGACGCCCAGTCCCAGCAGGGCAAGGCTCGACCACAGGAAGCTGTGGATCACCAGCGGGCGCCGCCCCATGCTGTCGATCAGGCGGGTGGCCACCACGCAGCCGACCACGAACAGCAGGGTAATCATCACCGAGCCGTAGGCGGCCCAGGCGCCACTGAGCTTGAGCGCGTCCAGCACTACCGGTGCGAAGGAATACACGGCGAACATCGGCACCACGGCGGCGGTCCAGAAGACGATCACGAACAGCATGCGCTTGCCGTAGCCGGAGTGCAGCAGGTCGCCCAGCGACACCTTCTTTTCGCATTCCTGGCGCGGCATGTTCGCCAGCGAGAACGCGGGGCCGTAGACCTGCTTGATGACGCGGTCGGCTTCGTCGAAGCGGCCCTTGCTGACCAGCCAGCGCGGCGACTCGGGTGTACCCAGGCGCACCAGGAACAGCAGCACGCCGAGCACCGCGGAACTGGCCAGCACGGCGCGCCAGGCGTCGTCGCCGCCCTGGGCCAGGATGGCATTCCCGACCATGTAGGACAGGGCGGCGCCGATGAACCACATGATGGTCAGTCCCGCCAGGCGCGGACCGCGGTTCTTTTGCGGCAGGAATTCGGTGAGCAGCGAGCCGGCCACCGGATACTCGAGGCCGACGCCGACGCCGACCAGGAAGCGCAGGACCAGCAGCGACGTTCCCGACTCGACCCAGAAGCTGCCGACCGAGCCGACGATGAACAGGATCGGGCCGACGAAGAACAGGCGCCGGCGTCCGAATTTGTCGGTGAGCCAGCCGCCGAGGAAGCCGCTGCAGAAGGTGCCGAGCATGGCCGACGCCGCCACCATGCCCTGCCAGAACGAGTCCAGCTTCAGGTAGCTTGAAAACTGGACGATGGCCACGCCGATGATGCTCAGTATGTAGCCGTCCAAAATCCATCCGCCGCCCGCACGCAAGGTCATCAATTGATGAAAACGGTTCAGCGGCACGTCTTCGATGGACGGCGTATTGATTTGCGCATTTGAAAATGCGATTGTTGGTTTATTCATGGCAGATTGTCTCCTGTAGGTTTATTGAATCTGCGGATATAAAAGTCCTGCCGAATCGGGCAGAAGTTAATCAAGGCGTATCGGTTATCTCCGGAATGAATGCGATTAAGCTGGATTAATCGAAATGAAATTGCATTAGCAGGATTTAGCTTTCCTGCCCGGCCTTGTGCTGCCCCCACCACAGCGTGGCATTCACACCCATGGAGAGGAAAGGTTCCGGCGGCAGGGTGCTCGGGCCGGAGGTGGACAGCAAAAAGTCGATCAGCTCGTTGCGTTCGCCGGCGATCAGGTCGGCCAGCAGGGTGCCGGTAACCGTGCCGCGCGTTACGCCCAGGCCGTTGCAGAACAGGACGCCATACACGTTCGGCGCCAGCTGGCCGAAGTAACCCTGGTGGTTTTGCGTCAGCGCCAGCGAGCCGCTCCAGGTGTAGTCGAAGCCGACATCCGGCAGCATCGGAAAGCGCCGCGCGAACGATTCGCGGTGCTTGTGGACGAAGCGCTCCAGGCAGCGCGGCCGCGATTGCTGGTCGGGGTTGAAGCTGAAGCTGTTGCGGATCAGGATGCGGTTGTCGTGGGTGCGGCGCACCGTGCTGCCGAACGGGTCGGCCGGAATCACGCCCCAGAAATCCTTGCCGCCCAGTTGCGCACTCTCGGCCTCGGTCAGCGGCCGGGTCAGGCTGGCGTACAGGTACATCGGCAGCACGGTGCCCTTGAGGAAGCCGAAGCGCGCGCCGAAGGCATTGTTTGCCAGGATCAGCTTATCGGTGACGATGCGCCCCCGGGCGTGCTTGAGGATGACCTTGTCGCCATAGTCCACCGCGGTGATCGGCGTGTTCTCGTAGAGCGTGACGTTGGCCGGCAAACTGTCGGCCAGGCCTTTCACCAGGGCCGAAGGCTGTACCAGCATGGTGCCGGGCGTGAACAAAGCCTGGCGGTAGAAGCCGGTGCCGATGTGCTGCGGCAGGTCGCTGCCGGCGATTACCTCGTAGGGTTCGCCCAGCTTGTCGAGACCGCGCCGATAGGCGTCGAGCACGGCGATGCCGCGCTTCTCGACGGCGGCCTGGTACTTGCCGCTGGGGCGCATGTGGCAATCGATGCCGTGCTGCCGGACCAGGTCGTGCAGAATGGTCTGGCCCAGGCGGTTGAGTTTCAGGGTGCTGCGGGCGATGTCGATGTCGCCGATGTAATCGTCGGCGCCGATGTCGTGCGGCAGGTCGATGGCGAAACCGGCGTTGCGGCCCGAGGTGCCGAAGCCGACTTCCTGGGCATCGATCAGTACGATTTCCTCGTCGGGAAAATGTGCGGCCAGTTGCCGGGCGGCGGCCAGGCCGGTGAAGCCGGCGCCGAGCACCGTCCAGCGGGTATGCTTGTCGCCGCTGTGGGCGGGCTTGGGCTGGCGTGCGGGGGCGGTGTGATACCAGCCGCACATCGCATCGTCTTTGGGCGTGGCGCTAATCTTGATCATGATCGTCTCCGTTTTCTGCCTGGTGCAGAAACAAAGGCGCAGGGTCGGATTTGCATACCTCGACCGTTTTGGCGATTCGCCAAATCCGCATGCATGCTTCGGAAAATAATCATCCACTCAGAAATAGATGAGAACAAATATTCGCCGAATGCCGCGGTCTGCTGCCTCTATAATGCTTTATTTATGATTCAAGTCTAGGTATTCGACGCACCCGGCACAATCGACTTTTTGTCCGGACTATTGATAACATGGCGTTATGAACAAACACCCCTCCACCGACGAAACCCTGCTCAAGATGCCTTCGCTGCGGGCGGTGAAGTGTTTTGTTGCGGCGGCGCGCTACCAGAGCTTTACGCGCGCTGCCGAGACGCTGTGCGTGACCCAGGCCGCGATCAGCCGCCAGATCCGCGAACTGGAAGAGCATCTGGGCACGGTCCTGTTCGAGCGCGTCGGCCGTTCGGTCAAGCTGACGAACGCCGGCTCGATCTTCTTCGAGGCGGCCCAGTTGTCCTTCCTGAACATCGCCCAGGCCGCGACACGCGTGCGCAAGGACTACGGCAAGGACGCGCGGCGCACGCTGGTGCTGTGCTGCTCGCCGGCGTTTTCGGCCTTGTGGATGGCGCACCGGTTGCCCGATTTCTTCAGCGCCAATCCCGACATCGACCTCGACCTGATCACCACGCAGAATTTCGCCGCGCTGGAGCCGGGCATCCATCCCGACGTCTTCATCACCAAGATGGCGCGGGTGCGCGAAGGGTATGTGAGCGTGCCGCTGTTCCACGACCGGATCTACCCGGTGTGCACGCCGGCCTATCTCGAGGCGCACCCCGAGATCCGCAGCCTGGAAGGACTGCGCGATGGCGTGCTATTGAACCTCAGCCCGCACGGGCGCTCGCAGATCGCCGAGCACGTGGACTGGGGCGTGTGGCTGGCCATCCACCGCCTGGACATCGAGGCGCGTTCGAAGACCGGCGCGCACTACTTCAACGCCAACGACTACAACCTGCTGGTCCAGATGGTGCTGACGGGGCAGGGCGTGGCGCTGGGCTTCGACCACCTGGTGCGGCCCCTGATCGACAAGGGGCTGTTGACCAGGCCCGTCGAGCAGGAACTGGTGCTGGAAGAGACGCGGCATTATTTCGCCTACCGCGACGACAAGGCCGGCGACAGCGCCTTGCTGCGGTTCCGGCGCTGGTTCGGCGACCAGGCCGGCCAGGCGCAGGCGTAAAAAAACCCACGCGCGCGTGGGTTTTTATAGAGGCGGCGGCGCCGCTGCGCCGCCTGCCGGACATCAGGCCTTCTTGCCGGCCTTGCGGCGGCTTGCGCCCAGGGCCAGCATGCCCAGGCCCATCAGGCTCAGGCTGAGCGGCTCGGGAACGGCGTTGATGCTGACGTCGTCGATGAAGGTGGTGACATCGCCGTTGCCGCCAAGGCCGACGAAGCTCAGCGTGTGCTGGCCGGCGCTCAAGGCGATCTGCTTGCTGGTGTAGGTGGTGAACACGGTGTTCGAGCCTGGAATGAACGAGGTCGCGCCATCGAAGCTCAGGGCGACGCCGTCGATCAGCACCGAGACGCTGTTGCCGCCTTGATCCCAGCTGCGCGCTTCGGCGCTGAACGATACCGAGAACAGGCTCTTGGTGAAATCGAAGACTTGCGAAATCGACGACTGCTGCTGCAAGAAGGCAGCCTGGTTGCCGCTGGCATTCACGACATTGAAATTCGAGTAATTGCCGGCGACGCCGCTGTTGCCGCCGAAGGTCCAGCCGCCGACGGTGCCGTTCAGGTACTGGTAGTGGGCGCCGTTCTGGGCAGGGCTTTCGAAGCCGCCGTTCACGATGCTGTCGATCGGAGTGGCGAATGCGCTGGCCGATACGGTGGCGATGGCGGCTGCGATGGCGATGTGTTTCAGGTGTTTCATGGGTTCTCCTAATCTTGATGATTAAACACAAGCAAGATTAATGCCTGGAAATATTTTCCATAAGGATCAAAGACTTATCATCCTGCCCATTTTGCTTGACCTAAGGAATGTAAGATTTTCCGACAGAAATTGGCTCCATGCTGGCCGAGGGGGTACTGCACGCCACATGTTCGACAGCGTCTTTATTCCAGGCGAATTGCCATGTCGAAAATCCAGGTGCGGCGGATTTCGATGACGTCGTACTGGCGCGCCAGGTTGGGCGGGAATTTGCCGTAAGGCGCCTGGTTGGCCACGACCGCTTCGATGGCCGCGTCGAGGGCGCGGTTGCCGCTGGAGACCACGAAGGTCACCTTCTCGACCGAGCCGTCGGCGCGTACCGCCACCGTAACGATGGGCTGCGCATGCGGCTGTTTTATCAATTCGCGCACGGTATCGAACGACTGGTTCATTTCGATCTTGTGGCTCATGGCCTGCGCGTATTGCACCATGTCGGCGTTCGCGTCGCTGCGGCCGAACAGCCAGCCGCGGCGCAGGCTGCTGGTCGTGGGCGGCAGCTTGGCTGCGGCGTCGCGCTTGGCGGCTTCCTCGTTCAGTTGCCTGCCGATGGCGCGCAGGCGTTCTTCGCGCTGCGCCTCCTGCTGGGCTTTCTCGCGTTGGGCCAGCGCCAGTTTTTCCTGCGCCTGGCGCGCCTGTTCCTGTCCGGCCTGTGCCTGTCCGGCCTGTGCCTGTCTTGCCGCTTCCTGGCGCGCAGCTTCCTGGGCAAGGGCTTCCTGACGTGCAGCCTCGCGCCCGGCGACTGCGCGGCGTTCGGCTTCCTGCTTTTGCGCTTCCAGTTGCGCCAGGCGCGCTTGCTCCTGGCGGGCGGCCTCGCGTTGCATGCTTTCCTGGCGTGCCGCTTCCTGGGCGATGGCTTGCTGTCGCGCGGCTGCGCGGCGTTCGGCTTCCTGCCGTTGCTCGTCCAGTTGCGCCAGGCGGGCCTGTTCCTGGCGTGCGGCCTCGGCGCGTGCGGCTTCCTGGCGGGCCTGCTCGGCCACGCGTGCCTGTTCCTGCTCCCGTGCAGCACGGCGCTGCGCCTCCTGCTGGGCCTGGCGCTCGGCGTCCTGGCGTGCGACTTCGGCCTTTGCTGCCTGCTCGGCGCGCTGTTCTTCTTGTTTGCGTTGTTCCTGGCGCGCCTCTTCGAGCTGGGCCTGGCGGGCTTCCTCCAGTCGCAGGGCGTCGAGGCGCGCTTCCTCGACGCGTGCGGCTTGCGCCTGTTGCTGCCGGACCTGCTCCAGTCGCGCGGCCTCGCGCTCGGCGGTTTCCTTCTGGACGAGCGCGATGCGGTCGGCTTCGCGTTGGGCGGCCTCGGCACGGGCGGCTTCCTGGCTGCGTTGTTCCTGCTCGGCTGCCGCGTCAGGCTGGGTGTCGGCGGTGCGCGGGAGGGCGATCGCGGGTTTCGCTGCAGGCGGCGCCGGGGCAGGCGCGGGTGCTGCGGGCGGCGCGGCCTCGATCGCTGGCGCAGGCGCGGGCACTGTCATCGACCGTGGCTTGTCCGTGTCGCTGCGTTTCGGCGTGGCGGCGAGGACCGGTGTCGCCGGCTGCCGTTCCGTCGTGGCTTCAGGCGTGGCGGCCGGCGCCGGCGGCTTTGGCTGGGCCGGGGCGAGCGAGATGCGCAGGTCGCTGGCGGCGAGCCGGCGTTCCTCCCAGGGGAAGTGCAGGCCGGGCAGGCCGAAGGCTTCACCACCCAGCGTGAGGCTCAATAGCAGTGCGTGCGCGATGAGGGAGATCGCGATCGCAAGGTGCAGGCGTCTTGGGCCGTGAGGGGTGAAGGGAATGGCTCTCAAATTCCGAGGGGCGTTGGTTGAAACCTGGCGATATTAGCAGTTCTGCAGCAAGCGCAGCGTATAAGGCTGAGCAGGCTGCAGCAATCGACGCGTGGAGTGATCCAGGCCGGGGCCTGGATCACAAGCCGTCCACGCTACATTCAACGCTTAGCCGGTGTTGCGCAGGCCAGCCGCCACGCCATTGATCGACAGGTGAATCCCGCGGTGTACGCGCGGGTCCATTTCGCCGCCGCCGTCCTCACCCGCCTTGCGCGACATCGCGCGGTGGCGGTGGATCAGTTCGACCTGCAAGTGGTTCAGCGGGTCGAGGTAGGCGAAGCGGTTCTGGATCGAGCGCGCCAGCAGCGGGTTGCCGGCCAGGCGTTCGCCGGCCCCGGTGACCGCTTCCAGGCGGCGGATGGTCTCGCCATGTTCGGCGGCGATGCGCTTGAAGATGCGCTCGCGCAGGGCCGCATCCGGCACCAGCTCGGCGTAGCGCGAGGCAATCGCCAGGTCGGTCTTGGCCAGCACCATGTCCATGTTCGAGAGCAGGGTGGCAAAGAAAGGCCACTCCTTGAACATCTCCTGCAGCATGGCCAGGCGTTCCTGTTCAGGCCCATCCTGCAGCCAGCCCACGACCGCCGACCCGAAGCCGTACCAGCCCGGCAGCAGCAGGCGGCACTGGCCCCAGGAGAAGCCCCAGGGGATCGCGCGCAGGTCTTCGATGCGGCGCGTCGACTTGCGCGAGGCAGGGCGCGAACCCAGGTTCAGTTCCGCGATTTCGGCGATCGGCGTGGCGGCGAAGAAGTAGTCGGTGAAGCCCGGCGTTTCGTAGACCAGGTTGCGATAGGCCTTATACGCGCGCTCGGACAGCTCGGCCATCACGCCCTCGAAGCGCGCCAGGCGCTCGGCCTTGTCGCCTTCGACCGGGTGCGGCGTCAGGCTGGCCTCCAGCGTGGCCGCCACCAGCAGTTCCAGGTTGCGGCGGCCGATCTCCGGATTCGAGAATTTCGAGGCGATGATCTCGCCCTGTTCGGTCAGGCGGATCTGGCCGTTCACGGTACCCGGCGGTTGTGCCAGGATCGCCTGGTAGCTCGGGCCGCCGCCGCGGCCGACGGTGCCGCCGCGGCCGTGGTACAGGCGCAGCTTGACCTTGGCGCGTTCGGAGACTTCCACCAGCT
>DAMABW010000197.1:0-8253 GCA_031999925.1 Massilia sp.
GCTACTCCGGTGTGCTCAGCTGCGCACCCACCGCGCGCGGTGCGTGGATGCTGGCGCGGCGCGGCGCCGGCCGCGCCATGCGCATCGAATCGCTCACGCGCAGGCTCGACCGTTTGCCGGCCAGTCTGCCGCCGCCGGCACGTGCGTATGCCGCCTGGTTCGAGGGCATCGGCTGCTTCACCTTGGGCGCCATGCGGCGCCTGCCGCGTCCCGGCCTGCAACGGCGTTGCGGACGCGAACTGCTCGACATGCTCGACGCCGCCTACGGCATGGCGCCCGAGCTGTTCGAGTGGGTCGAGGCGCCCACCAGTTTCCATGCCCGCATCGAACTGTTCGACCGCCTGGAAAATGCCGAGGAATGCCTGATGGGCGCCCAACGCCTGGTGCAGCAACTCACGGGCTGGCTGTGCGCGCACCAGCTGGCCGTCGAGCGCATTACGCTGCTGCTGGAGCATGAGCGGGGCAGGGTGGCGCGTCCGCCCACGCCGGTCGAGATCGCGCTGGCCGAGCCCACCTGGCGCGACGAACACCTGGTGCGCCTGCTGCGCGAGCGCCTGGCCAAGCTGACCCTGGAAGCGCCGGTGATTGCCCTGGTGCTCGACGCCAACCAGGTGCAGCCGATGGCGCCGCCGAACGAATCGCTGTTTCCCGAACCGGGCGGCAGCGAGGAAGACCGCCTGCGCATGTTCGAACTCCTGATCGCACGCCTGGGGCCGGAGAATGTGCTGCAGGCCCTGCCGCAGGCCGATTACCGGCCCGAGGTGGCCAACAGCTGGGTACCGGTGCAGGAAAAGATGCGCGAAACGGCGCGCTCGGCGCAGATGCCGCCGGACGTCGAAAGCCTGGCGCGGCCGACCTGGATCCTGGCCAAGCCGATTGCGCTCTTGATGCGCAATCACCGGCCGTTCTATGGATCGCCCCTGAAGATGGCGTCGGTGGCGGAACGGATCGAGGCGGGGTGGTGGAGCCAGACGCAGACGCGGGATTATTTCGTCGCGGAAGGGCAGGATCACACGCTGTACTGGGTGTACCGGGAGCGCATTGTCGGGTCAGGCGAGGATGAGGCGCCGAGGTGGTATTTGCATGGGTTGTTTGGCTGAGGTGTTACCCATGTCTCTAACAACTTTCCATGCGTGCCAAAGCACAATCTAGATCTTCCCGATCTGCCGATCGATTGCCTTCACCGCCCGCTCATTCCGTTCGCTATACCGATCAGTCAGATACTCCGTCCGCCCACGCAGCAGCAGCGTCATCTTGAACAGCTCTTCCATCACGTCCACCACGCGGTCGTAATAGGCCGAGGGTCGCATGCGCCCGGCCTCGTCGAATTCCTTGTAGGCCATCGGCACCGAGGACTGGTTTGGAATCGTGAACATGCGCATCCAGCGACCCAGCAGGCGCAGGGTGTTTACCACGTTGAACGACTGCGAGCCACCGCACACCTGCATCACCGCCAGCGTGCGTCCCTGGCTCGGGCGGATCGCGCCCATTTCCAGCGGAATCCAGTCAATCTGGTTCTTCATCACCGCCGTCACCGCGCCATGCCGCTCCGGGCTGCACCAGACCTGGCCTTCCGACCACAGGCACAGTTCGCGCAGTTCGACTACTTTCGGGTGCGTCTCCGGCACGCTGCCGGCCATCGGCAATTCCATCGGATCGAAGATCTTCACTTCCGCGCCGAAGTGTTCGAGGATGCGCGCCGCCTCCTCGGTCAGGAAGCGGCTGAACGAGCGCTCGCGCAGCGAGCCGTACAGCATCAGGATGCGCGGCGGATGATCCATGCCGGCGGCAGGCGCCAGCTTGTCCCGCGTCGGCAGGTCCAGCAGCTCGGGCCGGATGTTCGGGAGGTTGGCAAGCTTGTCCATGTGTTCCTTTCGTTTAGCCCAGGCGCAGCGCCAGCGCGGCCAGGGTCAGGAGGAGAATCGGCAGCGTCAGCACGATGCCGACGCGGAAGTAATAGCCCCAGGAGATGCGGATGTCCTTGCTGGCCAGTACATGCAGCCAGAGCAGGGTGGCCAGGCTGCCGATCGGCGTCAGCTTCGGGCCCAGGTCGGCGCCGATGACGTTGGCGTAGACCATGGCTTCGCGCACCACGCCCTGGGCCGATGTGGCGTCGATCGCCAGCGCACCCACCAGCACGGTCGGCATGTTGTTCATGACCGAGGACAGGACGGCCACGATGAAGCCGGTACCGAGCGCCGCGCCCCATACGCCATGTTCGGCGCAGCGCTCGAACAGGGCGGTGAGCCAGGCGGTCAGCCCGGCGTTGCGCAGGCCGTAAACCACCAGGTACATCCCCAGCGAGAACACCACCACCTGCCAGGGCGCGCCGCGCAGCACTGCCCGGGTCGAGATGCGGTGCCCGCGCGCCGCCACCGCCAGCAGGACCGTGGCGCCGCCCGCCGCCACGGCGCTGATCGGGACGCCGGCTTCGTCGAGCCAGAAAAAGCCGACCAGCAGCAGCGCCAGCACCCACCAGCCGGCGACGAAGGTGGCGCGGTCGTGGATGGCCTGATCAGGGCGTTTCAGCTGGGCCAGGTCGTAGTCGGCCGGGATGTCCTTGCCGAAGAACCAGTGCAGCGCCGCCAGGGTCGCGGCCACCGATACCAGGTTAACCGGCGCCATCACCGCGGCATAACGCGCGAAGCCGATGCCGAAGTAGTCGGCCGAGACGATATTCACCAGGTTCGACACGACCAGCGGCAGGCTGGCGGTGTCGGCGATGAACCCGGCGGCCATCACGAAAGCCAGCGTCGCCCGTGGCGTGAAGCGCAGGGCGGCCAGCATGGCGATGACGATGGGCGTGAGGATCAGTGCGGCGCCGTCGTTGGCGAACAGCGCGGCGACCGCGGCGCCAAGCAGCACCAGCATGGTGAACAGGCGCCGGCCATTGCCGCCGCCCCAGCGCGCCACGTGCAGCGCCGCCCACTCGAAGAAGCCGGCCTTGTCGAGCAGCAGGCTGATGACGATCACGGCGACAAAGGCGCCGGTTGCGTTCCAGACGATGTCCCAGACCACGGGGATGTCGGCGGCCTGGACGACGCCGCTGAGTAGGGCGGCGAGGGCACCCGCGCTGGCGCTCCAGCCGATGCCCAGCCCGCGCGGTTGCCAGATGACGAGGACGAGCGTCACCAGGAAGATGAGGGAGGCAATCAGCACGGCAGGCTCTCAAGCATGCAGGTCATGGCGCGACGACGCCGATGCAGTCGAGCGCGGCTTTGAATCTGGTGCGGTCCTGCGCCAGTTCGTCCAGCGGGAGGGCAAGGAAAGCTTCGATGCGCGCGCGCAGGATGGCATAGGCCTGCTCGAAGGCGGCAGCGATTTCCTCCTCGCTGCCGACGACATGGCTCGGGTCTTCCACGCCCCAGTGCGTGCGCAGGACCGGGCCGAGGTAGGCCGGGCATGCTTCGCCCGCGGCGCCAGCGCAGACGGTGACCACGATGTCGGGCGTGGCCGGCAGCGCGTCCCAGGATTTGCTGTAGTAGCCGTCGGTGGCGATGCCCTTGCCGGCGAGTAGGACCAGCGCCCGTTCGTTCAGCTTGCCGGTGGGTTGGCTGCCGGCGCTGATGGCGTGCCAGCCGGCCGGGGCGAGATGGTTGAAGACGGCTTCGCCGATCAGCGAACGGCAGGAGTTGCCGGTGCAGAGAAAGAGGATATTCATCGGTACTTCCGAAAAGTTCAGGTATCGCAGGCACTGGCGCCTGGTGCGCAGGCGGGCCTGCTGCCTGGCGTGCAGGGATCACCGCCGCAGCAGTTTTCGGTGAGGAAGCCGAGCAGGGCATTCATCGTATCGAACTGCGCGGCATAGATGATGAAGCGGCCCTCCTGGCGCGGCACGACGAGCCCGGCGTGGGTCAGTTCCTTCAGGTGGAAGGAAAGCGAGGAAGCCGGCAGCGCCAGCGCCTGGGCGATCCTGCTTGCAGCCAGGCCGGCCGGCCCGGCCTGCACTAGCAGGCGGAAGGCGGCCAAGCGCGATTCCTGCGCCAGGGCGGCCAGCGCCGCCACGGCATCCGCATTGTCCATCTCGGCTCCATTTTTCATTTTGACATTTCCAGTATAGTCGAAATATCGTGCAGGGCAAACCGGAGCGTGCCTTGCGCGCCTCGCCGATCCCGTGCAGAGTAGCGCCTTCATTGCAACAGAAGGACACCATGCTCACCGAACGCGTCGATTTCCAGGGGCCGCACGGCAAGCTCTCGGCCAAGCTGGACATGCCCGACGGCGCCCCGCGCGCCTACGGCGTCTTCGCCCATTGCTTCACCTGCAGCAAGGATGTGCTGGCGGCGAACCGCATCTGCCACGGCCTGGCCGAGCGTGGCGTGGCCATGCTGCGCTTCGATTTCGCCGGCCTGGGCGCCAGCGCGGGCGACTTTGCCGATACCAATTTTTCCTCGAACGTGGACGACCTGGTTGCGGCCGCCGACTTCCTGCGCACGCGTTTCGAGGCGCCGCGGCTGCTGGTGGGGCACAGCATGGGCGGCACGGCGGTACTGGCGGCGGCGCAGCGCATTCCGGAATCGAAGGCGGTGGTGACGATTGCCTCGCCGAGCGACCCGCATTACGTGGTCGACAAACTGCTGTCCGAGCATCTGGATACGCTGGCCCAACTGGGCGAGGCGCGGGTCAAGCTGGCAGGGCGGGATTTCCAGATGCGCCAGCAGTTCGTGGAAGATGCGGCACAGCATCAGTTGGCGGATCGGATTGCCGGGCTGGGGCGGGCGCTGCTGGTCATGCATGCGCCGCAGGACGATACGGTCGATATCGCGAACGGGCAGCGGATTTTCGAACTGGCGTCGTATCCGAAGAGCTTCGTGTCGCTCGACGGGATGGATCACCTGGTGACGGGAAGGGAAGATGCGGCGCAGGTGGCCAGGATGATTGCGGCGTGGAGTGCGCGCTATATCGATGCCGTTTGAACGGTCGAGATAGGATCCGTAGGGTGGGCCGGGCCGCGCAAGGCACCCCGTGCCCACGCGGAAGCTGACGCAGCGTTAGCGCGGTTTGAAAGCGGATGTTGGACAAGCCGCGAAGTCTCTCAAGGAGGCACCGCGACATGATGACGGGGCCGCGATAAACCAGCCAACACGGCGCGAACATCCGCGTGGGCACGGCGTGCCCACCGTACGGTTCAGGCCAACAACTGACGATTACTCGTCGAAGTCCTCGGCGAGGTTTTTCCAGCCACGCGCCTTGGCAAACGGCACGAATTCTTCCGGCGCCTCGAGCACGATGAGCTTGCGCTCCTGCAGTCCCGGATCGCTGTGCCCGAAGTCCGGGCCTTTATACCCGAGCGCACGCAGGCGGTCGATGATGTTCTTGACCAGCACCCGGTCCTTGTACAAGCCGCCGTCGAGCGGTTTGGCAAAGTCCACGTACACGTCGATGATCCCGTAACCCTCGTCGAAAATGCGGATCGCCTTGACGTCGTGGGTACGGCCGGAGCTGTCCGCAGCCTGGAAAGGCCCGGACAGTTCAATATCGGAGGAGTCGGTAGTCATGGCCGAAGCATACCACCGACCCCGGATTACTTCAGCGCCTTGTAGATCGCGTCGAGGCGGTCCGGCGTGCCCGGAATGCGTTCCAGGCGCGGATAGCGCAGGCCGTCGTGGTAGTCGAGCGAGATGGTGCGCAAGTTGTTGCCTTTGCGGACCAGCAGCTCGATCGGCGCTTTCGTTCCTTTGGCCGCCTTCACCGCCGCCTTCAGCACCTCGGCCTTGTAGGCGCGGTTGTTCACCGCCACGATGGTCGTGTTGCCGGCGAGACCGGCGCGGAAGCCCACGCCATCCCACACCATGTTGCTCACGCCGCCATCGGCGCGTACCGAGAAGCCCAGCGAGTAGCTGAAGTCGGCCGACTTGCTGCGCTCTTCGCCGGCCTTGACGGCGTCGGTCGGCGTGTCGGTGTAGACCAGCTTCCAGCCGGCGCGGGCCAAGCCGTCGAGTGGGGCGCCCGGGCCGTGGCCTTCGACGCGCGAACGCAGGAAAGGCGCCCAGTCGAACTTCTGCACCTTGTCGAGCGCGGCGACCACGTCTTCGAAGGTATAGAAGACCGGCAGCATGCTGCCATTGTCGATGCCGTAGAAGGCGCGTGCGAAATCGTCGAGCGAGCGCTTGTCGCCGGACAGTTCGCGGATCTTGGTGTCCACATCCAGCCAGATCAGGGCGCCTTCCGAGTAATAGTCTTCGCTGCGCTGCCAGTTGCTCCAGGCCAGCGCGCGGCGGCCGGCGATGATCGGGTCGTTCACCGTGTCCTGCATCGCGCGCCAGGCGCGGCCCTGGGTGTTGTCGTAGCGCGCGGCGGTGGCGGCCAGCGCGTCGCGTGCGCTGTTCTTCGATACCAGGCCCGAACGCGCGGCGAGGATGCCGCCCCAGTACTGGGTCTGGCCTTCGTACACCCACAACAGGCTGTTCTGCAGCGGCGTGTTGAAGTTCGGGACGTCCTGGCCGGCAGGGCGGCGGAACTTGCCGTTCCACGAGTGGGTGTACTCGTGCGGCAGCAAATCGCGGCCGGCCTCGGTGCGCGCCCAGTCGCTGAAGTAGCCCGGCTTGACGCCGTTCTCGCTCGACTGGTGGTGCTCGCGGCCGACGCCGCCGAATTCATCCGACAGCGCCAGCAGGAAATCGTAATGCTGGTAATGGTGCGAGCCGAACAATTTGAGCGCCTGCTGCACCATCGCACGGTGCGCGGCGATCTGTTCCGGCTTGGCTTCCAGGCTCTCGGCGTTGTCGGCAACCACGTTCAGCGACACGCGCACCTTGGCGCCCGGGTCGAGGTCGAACTGCTTGAAGTGGCGGCCGGCGAACAGCGGCGAATCGATCAGGGTTTCCAGGTCATGCGGCTGGAACTGGATCTCATCGCCCTGGCGCGTTGCGGTCTCCAGCGCGGTGCCGTACTGCCAGCCGGCGGGCAGCGTCAGCGACGGCTGCACGGTGATGCGGCGCGCCACGTAACCGGCCGGATACAGCGTCACCGACGGCCACTGCAGGCCGATGATGTCGTCGGTCATGACGATGCGGCCCTGGCCCGGGTCGAGCGGCGACAGGAACTGGTATTCGACGTCCAGGGTCGCGGCGCCTTCCGGCACGGTGACGTGGAAAGCGAAGACCTCGACCGGGTCGCGCGTCCATTCGACCGGCTTGCCGTTGGCGCTGAACTTCAGTCCGGCCAGCTGGGTCAGCGGACCGCTCGGGCCGTGGTTCGCCGGCAGCCATTGCGGATACAGGAAAGTCATCGGACCGGGCTTCACCGGCACCGTCATGCGCATGCGGAAAATCTGCTGCGACAGGTTGGTGGCATCGACCTTCAGGACGATGGTGCCGGGGTAGGGCTGGTCGACCGGCGCAGGGACGGCGGCGTGTGCGGGGAAGGCCAGTACGAGGGCGAGGGCAATGCTGGAAGCGGCTTTGGCGGCGAAGGAAAACGGTGCGTGAACGGTCATTGTGGAAGCGGTTCGGGTAACAAAACCGGACGAGTGTAGCACGCGTAAAACTGAGGAATGTGGGGAAATACTTTGAAACATCAATCCAAATAATATTGGAAATTATGGTTAAAAATCCGTATTTCGTATGGCTTGAAAAGCATTGGGGATGGCATTAGATTGGTTCCAACGGATGCTCACGATGAGGTCCGTCAACTTATCGCTTAACTTAACGAGGATATTTACCATGCGTACTTTCGACCTGACTCCCCTGTACCGTTCCGCCATTGGTTTCGACCGCCTGGCCAGCCTGCTCGAGCAACGCGCCGAGTCGCAGCCGAGCTACCCGCCATACAACATCGAACTGGTTTCCGAAGACCAGTACCGTATCGTGATGGCCCTGGCTGGTTTCAACCGTAACGAAGTGGAAATCGTCACCGAGCGCGATTCGCTGCACGTGACCGGCCGCAAGCAAAAGGACGAGACCCAGCGTACCTTCCTGCACCGTGGCATCGCCGCCCGCGACTTCGAACAGCGCTTCCAGCTGGCGAACCACGTGAAGGTCACCACCGCTTC
This sequence comes from Massilia sp., assembly GCA_031999925.1. Classification (GTDB taxonomy): domain Bacteria; phylum Pseudomonadota; class Gammaproteobacteria; order Burkholderiales; family Burkholderiaceae_D; genus Telluria. Next base: position 7,994 of record DAMABW010000197.1, read on the forward strand.
GTTCGACAACGGCATGCTCACCATCGAACTGGTGCGCGAAGTGCCCGAGGCACTCAAGCCACGCAAGATCGCCATTGGCGATGCGAACGGTACCATCGACAATGTCCAGGCTCTGGAACAGCGTCAAGCCGCTTAAACGGCACTAGGCAGTAGCGAAAGAGGGTGCCCGATGGGCACCCTTTTTTACGTCTGCAAGCGGACAGATTTGTCCGGCAGGCATGCGGCGTGGGTAGGGTGGGCGCCCCGTGCCCACGCGTAAA
>DAMABW010000198.1:0-8244 GCA_031999925.1 Massilia sp.
GCGCGCAGTGCGTCCCAGGTCGGCGCGTCCGCATGCTGGGCCACGACGGCCAGGATGCTCTTCTTCAGCGCCGGCGGCACGGCGTGCGGGTCGCTCGCCATCGCCGCATGACGACGGCGGGCCTCCGCCAGGGTAGCCGGGTCGCCCAACTGGCCGAGCACCTCGATCAACTGCGCGCGCAGGTTGGTGCGCGGCGTGGCTTCGCCGTCGACGGCATTCCAGCCGATGTCCGCCATCACCGGCGCCAGGCGCGCCAGGGCGAACTTGTCGAAGCGCGCCTGGCCGGCGGCGTCGCCCGCGTACTGCGCATGGATGCCGGCAAAGGTGGTGGCGATGCGGCCCCACACCTGCGGGTCGCCGCTCGCCGGCGTGGCCTGGGCCAGGTCGAGGAAGCTGGAGGCCGGCTGCAGGCCGGCCATGCCGAGCGCCCAGCTATCGGCCAGCAGGCCGAGCTGGTCGATCGGGGCCAGGCCGGCGAAACCGCTCGCCAGTTGCGCAAACGACTTCGGCGCGTACAGGGTGCGGTAGTAGCCGCTCTGGCCGGCGTTCACGATCACCGCGCCGCAGCCGGGCAGGCTGACGCTGCCCTTGCCGCCGGCGACCAGGGTGTGGCCCTGCGCGCTGGAACCGGCGATTTGCGCGATCACGGGCACGCGCCAGGACAGCGGCTTGCGCTCGGGCTGGTCGCGCGAGAACTCGCCCTGGGTCAGCGCCACGGTGCTGCGCCCGTCCTTGCACACAGGGTCGGCCACGCGGATCAGCGGCACGCCCGGCTGCAGCGTGAAGTCGTGGGCAATCGCCGTCACCGGCTTGGCGGCGGCGCGTTCGATTCTCCGCCACAGGTCGTTCGAGACCGTGTTGCCGTAGGCGTGCTCGCGCATGTAGGCACGCACGCCGCTACGCCAGGCATCCTCGCCCACATAGGCTTCGAGCATGCGGATCACGGCTTCGCCCTTCGAATAGGTGATCTCGTCGAAGGCCTGGCTGGCCTGCTCCACGGTCTCGACGTGCTGCACCACCGGGTGGGTGGTGGCCACCGAATCGCGCGCCATGGCGCCGTCGCGCACCCCCACCGCGTTCAGCGCCGTGTTCCACTCCGGGTGCAGGCGCGCGGTGATGCGGCTTTCCATCCATGACGCGAAGCCTTCGTTCAGCCACAGGTCGTCCCACCAGGCCATCGTGACCAGGTCGCCGAACCACTGGTGCGCCATTTCGTGGGCCGCGGTGATGAAGATTTCCTGCTTGTCGGACTGGGTCGAGATCTTCGGGTCGAGCAGCAGCGCGTACTCGAAGGTGAACACCGCCCCCCAGTTTTCCATCGCGCTGAAGAACTGGCTGCGTCCCGGGCCGGCCACGTTGTCGAGCTTGGGCAGCGGGTAGCGCACGCCGAAGTAATCGTTGTACTCGCGCAGGATCGCCTTCGATTCGTCGAGCGCGAAACGGGCCTGCGCCAGCGCGCCCCGGCGCGTGACCACACCGAGTTCGGTACCGCCGACGTTCGCGGAAGCGCGCTCGAAGTCGCCCAGCGCGAAGAACAGCAGATAGGTCGACATTTTCGGCGAGTCGGCGAAGCGTACCCGCACGCGGCCGTCGGGCAGCGTCGTCGACGACTTGACCGGCATGTTACTGACTGCCATCTCGCCGGCCGGCACGGTGGCCTCCAGCGCGAAGCTGGCCTTGTAGGCCGGCTCGTCCCAGGACGGGATCATGCGCCGCGCATCCGAGTTCTCGAACTGGGTGAATAGCGCGCGCCGCTTGCCGGCCTCGCTGTCGTAGTCGAGCGAGAACAGGCCGGCGGCCTGGCTTCCGATCACGCCGCTGTAGTCGAGCGCGAGACGGTAGCGGCCCTTGGCCAGCGGCTTGCCAAAGCTGAAGGTTGCGGTTTGCGCTTCGTCGTCGACGGCGATGCGGGCGCTTTGCGCGGCGCCGCCGTTCGAGACCAGGCTCGCTCGCGTGAAGGTCAGTTCGGCCGCGTTGAGGGTGATGCTGCGCGTGGGCGTGCTCACCTCGACGTCGATCGTCACCTTCGCCGTGAAGCGCGACGACCCCGCATCGGGCGTGAGCGCGATGTCGTAGTGCAGGGGGCGCACGCCGCGCGGGAGCTGGGTCGTGGTCCCGGCAGCGGCTTTGGGCACGGAGGGTGAGGCGATGACAGGGGCGGCCGCGCCGCCGGCAAGGGCCAGTGCGACGGCGAGGGAGATCAGGCTGCGGTGCATGAAGGTCTTTCGTATTGGGCTGGGCCGGCGGCGCGGAGGGCGGCCGTGCGCCGCATCTTGGGGCCAAAGCCGGAGGGTGTCAATCGATCGGCCCGCTGCGCGCAGGGGCGCCGGGTGCGCTATGATCGAAGCGGCGCGCCTGGCACGGCGCGAACGACAATACACCAAGGAGACCCATGAAACTGTACATCAGCAGCCATGCGCCGAACCCGCGCCGCGTCAGCATGTTCATCGCCGAAAAGGGCATCGCCGGCATCGACACCGTGATGATCGACCTGATGAAGGGCGAGCACCGCAGCGAAGACTACCTGGGCAAGAATCCCCTGGGCCGGGTGCCGGCGCTCGAGCTCGACGACGGCCGCGTGCTGAGCGAAGCGCGCGCGATCTGCACCTACCTCGAAGGCCTGCATCCCGAGCCGAACCTGATGGGCACGGACTTCGACGAGCGCGCCTTTATCGAAATGGCCGACCGCCGCATGGAACTGCACCTGCTGCTGGAAACGGCGAGCGCCGCGCGCCACACCCACCCGGCCCTCGCCGTGCTGGAACAACCGCAGTTCGCCGACTTCGGCGCCGCCCAGGGCGACAAGATGCGCATCACCGCGCGCTGGCTCGACCAACTGCTGGCGCGCCAGGAATACGTGGCCGGCGCGCGCTTCACGGTGGCCGACATCACCGCCTTCTGCGCTCTCGAATTCGGACGCGGGCTGTTGAAATTCAGGCCGGGCGAGGAGGGCATGGCGAACCTGCAGGCCTGGCGCGACCGGGTCGCGGCGCGGCCGAGCGCCCAGGCGTCGCGTTAATCAGCCGGAGGCCGGCGGGGCGATGCGTCCCGCCATTCAGCCAACTTGCGTTGCAGGGCCAGGTAGGAGAAGTCCACTCCTGGTGACATTTCGATAGTTTCTATTTTGTAACGCTACGTATAATGGTTCGGGTCATCGGGCCAGGCCGGATGCATCCCACCACATTTTACGAGGAGAAGCAGAATGGAACACCCACCCGTCGCGACGACGCAGACCGGCGACAAGACGCTCGCCATCCTGGTGCACATCGGCGCCATTTTCTTCAGCTGGCTGGCGCCGCTGGTCGTGTACCTGATCAAGAAGGACAGCGGCGACGAGTTCACGACGGCCAATGCGCGCGAGGCGCTGAACTTCCAGATCACGCTGGTGATCGCCTACGTGGTGTGCTTCATCCTGTCGTTCGTCCTGATCGGCATCTTCCTGCTGTGGATCGTCATCCTGGCGAACCTGATCCTCTGCATCCTTGCCGCGGTCAAGGCCAGCAACGGCGAAACCTACCGCTATCCGATGACCCTGCGCCTGGTCGGCTGACCGGAATTGCTGTCCAAGGCCGCGCAGCTACTGCGCGGCTTTTTTTTGCGCCTCCATAATGCGACCGATCTGTGATTACGCCACCCGCTTGTACCAGCCCGGATAGCCCAGCAGCTGGTAATGTCCCGCGATCGCATCGCCAGGCCCCAGCGCGCAGGCGATGCCCAGCACCCCGAAGCGCGCCAGGCTGTCGTGGAACAGGCGCAGCGCACGCTGGCGCAGCAGCGGGCCGAAGTCGCGCAAATCGCGGCAGCAGACGATCGCCTGGAACTCGTTGAACGACGCGTCGGTCACCAGGTTGTGGTCGGCCCAGGTGATGCGCGCGCGCAGCCGTGGCAGCAGCACGGCGCGGCCGTCGACGACCTCGAAATACTCCGCCAGGCAGCCGCTACCGCCGCCATCCTGGTACTGCCGCTGCAGGACTGGCAGGGTGGCCGCGTCAAGCGATGCCGTGCGCATCTCGCCCAGCAGTTCCTCATTGGCGACGGTGGCGAAGATCTCGGTGCGCGCCAGCACGCCTTCTTCCAGCAGCAGGATGGCCAGCGTCCAGGCCTGGCCGGCGCCGGCGCATTCAGCCAGCCACAGCTTCGGCACGGCGGCCGAACGCAGCGACTTTCCCAGCAGGTCACGCGCCTCCCTGGCCCTGGGCGGATCGTCGAACAAATCGCTCGGGGGTACCGCCAGCGCGCGCAGCACGCGCGCCGCGGCGCCGGGTTCGTGCAGCACGCGTTCCTGCAGGCTCGATACCGTCTTCAGGTCGCGCTCGGCCATCACCCCCAGCAGCGCCCGCCGCACCAGCGCGCGGTCGTAGTCGCGGAAATCGTGGCCGTGGCGCCCGTGGAGGGCGTCCAGCAGCAGCGCGATCTCCAGTTCCTCGACCGCCGGATCGGCGGCATGAGCGGACATGGACGCCGACGCGTTCAATGCAGCCACACGCGCATCAGCGACAGCAGTTGGGCCACGTCGACCGGCTTGGTGATGTAGTCCGAGGCGCCGGCGGCGATGCACTTGTCGCGGTCGCCCTTCATCGCCTTCGCGGTCAGGGTAATGATCGGCAGCGACTTGAATTTCGGGATGCGGCGGATCGCCCGCATCGTGTCATAGCCGTCCATCTCCGGCATCATGATGTCCATCAGGACGATCTCGATGCTCGGGTCCTTTTCCAGCACCTCGATGCCGTCGCGGCCGTTCTCGGCGAACGACACCTGCATCTGCTGGCGCTCCAGCAGCGAGGACAGCGCGAAGATGTTGCGCAAGTCATCGTCGACGATCAGGACCTTGCGCCCGGCCAGGCCGCCGTCCTGGGCGTGGATATCCTCCAGCATCTTGCGCTGCAGTTCGGGCAGCGAAGCGTGCGAGCGGTGCAGGAACAGCGCCGTTTCATCCAGCAGGCGCTCCGGCGAGCGCGCATCCTTGATGACGATGGTCTTGGCGTACTTCTTGAGCTTCGTGACTTCCTTGCGGTTCAGTTCCTGGGCCGTGTAGATCACGATCGGCAGGTCGCGCAGCTCGGGCTTCTTGCCGATCTGGTCGAGCAGTTCGAAGCCGGAGATGTCGGGCAGGGTCAGGTCCAGCACCATGCAGTCGAAGTGCGACGCGTCCAGCGCTTCCAGCGCCGACTTGCCGTCGACGGCGGTGACGATGCGCAGGTCGGCGTCGCCGATCAGCGACACGATGGATTCGCGCTGCGCCATGTCGTCCTCCACCACGAGCAGCGAGCGCTTGCCGCCCATCAGGAACTTCTGGATGCGCGTGAATTCTTCCTGCAGCGCCTCGCGCTCGACCGGCTTGTTCAGGTAAGAAATCGCACCCTGGCGCAGCGCGCGCTCGCGTTCGCGCAAGGACGACATCACGTGCACCGGGATGTGGCGCGTGCTCGGGTCGCGCTTCAGGCGATCGAGTACCGTGAAGCCGTCGATGTCGGGCAGGTCGATGTCGAGCAGGATCGCCGAGGGCAGGTAGTCGCGCGCGAGCGACAGGGCCGAGTCGCCGCGGTGGGTGACGATCGCCTTGAAGTTCTTCTCGCGCGCGTATTCCAGCACCACCTTGGCGAAGCGGTCGTCGTCCTCGACGATCAGCACCGACGGGTCGCCCGGGGCGATCAGGGCGCGGTCGTCGAGCATCGAGGCGTATTCCACCAGCCCGCTGCCGGCCGGCGCCGGCACTTCGATGGTGGCCACGGCGCCGCTATCGGCATCGCCGCCGCGGAACATCAGCGGCGCGGACGGCGCTGCCGCGGGCGAGGCGGCCGGCGGCGCCAGGCGTGCCTGCTGCGGCTGGCGCGTGGTGGCTTCGTAGTTGATGAAGCCGGCGCGGTTGTACGGCAGGTACAGGGTGAAGGTGGAACCGGCGTTCACGGTCGATTCGACACGGATCTCGCCACCCAGGAGGCGCGCCAGTTCGCGCGAAATCGACAGGCCCAGGCCGGTGCCGCCGTACTTGCGGGCGGTGGAGCCGTCGGCCTGCTGGAAGGCCTCGAAGATCAGCTGCAACTTGTCCTGCGGGATGCCGACGCCGGTGTCGCTGACCGAGAAGGCCAGCACCGCGTCGGCATGCAGCAGGTGCGGGTGGTCCGCCGTCCAGCCGCTGGTGACCAGGCTGATGTTCAGCGACACCTGGCCGTGGCTGGTGAACTTGACGGCGTTCGACAGCAGGTTCTTCAACACCTGCTGCAGGCGCGTGGTATCGGTCATCACGGCGGTCGGCAGGTTTTCCGCCAGGTCGACGTGGAAGCCGAGGTGCTTGGCTTCGGCCATGTGGCGGAAGGTGCGGTCGACGTAGTTGCGCAGGTTCGAGAAGCGGTATTCCGACACATCCAGCGTGACGGTACCGGACTCGATCTTCGAGAGGTCGAGGATGTCGTTAATCAGGGTCAGCAGGTCGGAGCCCGAGCCATGGATGGTCTTCGCGAACTCCACCTGCTTGCCCGAGAGGTTGCCTTCCGGGTTGTCCGACAGCTGCTGCGCCAGGATCAGGAGCGAATTCAGAGGCGTCCTCAGTTCGTGCGACATATTCGCCAGGAACTCGGATTTGTATTTCGACGACAGCGCCAATTGGGTCGCCTTTTCTTCCAGCGCCAGCTTGGCTTGCTCCACCTCGCGGTTCTTGCGTTCCACCTCGATGTTCTGCTCGGACAGCAGGCGCGCCTTTTCCGCCAGTTCCATGTTAGTTTGCTGGAGTTCCTGGGCCAGCGACTGCGACTGGGTCAGCAGCGACTCGGTCCGGCTGTTCGCCTCGATCGTGTTCAGCACCACGCCGATCGACTCCATCAGCTGGTCGAGGAAGGAGAGGTGGGTTTCGGTGAAGCGGTCCAGCGAGGCGATCTCAATCACGGCTTTCACCTGCTGCTCGAACAGGATCGGCAGCACGACGATGTTGTTCGGCGGCGCCGAGCCCAGGCCCGAGGACACCACGATGTAGTCACGCGGCACGTCGGTCAGCCAGATGCGGGTCTTCTCGACCGCGCACTGGCCGACCAGGCCTTCGCCCGGCAGGAAGGAGGTCGGCAGCTTGCGGCTGGAGCGATAGCCGTAGGAGGCGATCATGCGCAGGCGCGCGTCGTCGTCCTGCGAATCCATCATGTAGAACACGCCGTGGTGGGCCGAGACCAGCGGCGCCAGCTCGGACAGGATCAGCTTCGTCACCGCCTGCAAGTCGCGCTGGCCCTGCAGCAGGCGCGTGAAGCGCGCCAGGTTGGTCTTCAGCCAGTCCTGCTGCGCGTTCTTCTGCGTGGTTTCCTTCAGGTTGCGGATCATCTCGTTGATGTTGTCCTTCAGGTAGGACACCTCGCCGCGCGCTTCCACCTGGATCGAACGAGACAAGTCGCCGCGCGTCACCGCCGTTGCCACTTCACCGATCGCGCGCATCTGGTTGGTCAGGTTCGCCGCCAACTGGTTGACGTTCTCGGTCAAGTCCTTCCAGGTACCGGCCACGCCCGACACGTTGGCCTGGCCGCCCAGCTTGCCCTCGGTACCGACTTCGCGCGCCACGCGCGTCACTTCGGAGGCGAACGACGACAACTGGTCCACCATGACGTTGATCGTGTCCTTCAGTTCCAGGATCTCGCCTTTCACGTCGACCGTGATCTTCTTCGACAGGTCGCCGCGCGCCACGGCGGTGGTCACCGCCGCGATGTTTCGCACCTGGCCGGTCAGGTTCGATGCCATGAAGTTAACGTTATCCGTCAAGTCCTTCCAGGTGCCGCCGACGCCGGGGACATAGGCCTGGCCGCCGAGTTTACCTTCGGTGCCGACCTCGCGCGCCACGCGCGTGACTTCGGAGGCGAACGAGGACAACTGGTCGACCATCACGTTGATGGTGTTCTTCAGCTCCAGGATCTCGCCCTTGACGTCGACCGTGATCTTCTTCGAGAGGTCGCCGTTCGCCACGGCGGTGGTCACCTCCGCGATGTTACGCACCTGGCCGGTCAGGTTACCCGCCATCGAGTTCACGCCGTCGGTCAAGTCCTTCCAGGTACCCGCGACGCCCGGCACGTTGGCCTGGCCGCCAAGGCGGCCCTCGGTACCGACTTCGCGCGCCACGCGCGTCACCTCGGAGGCAAAGGAGTTCAGCTGGTCGACCATCACGTTGATGGTGTTCTTCAGCTCGAGGATCTCGCCCTTCACGTCGACCGTGATCTTCTTCGACAAGTCCCCGTTCGCCACCGCGGTGGTCACGTCCGCGATGTTACGCAC
>DAMABW010000199.1:0-8241 GCA_031999925.1 Massilia sp.
GCGCCGGCGCGCCCCCTCGGACGCGTGCTGCGCGCCGAGCGCCAGATCGTGGTGCGCGGCCAGCCGATCGGGCAGGTCGCCATCGAAATGGACGACCTGCAAAGCGAAGAAGCCCTGCACCGCAAGCAGTTTCATTACGCGCTGGTGCTGGCGCTGCAGGTGGTGCTGTCGCTGGCCCTGATCCTGGCCTTCCTGCGCCGTTACCTGCGGCGGCCGCTGCGCACCCTGGCCGAGTTCTCCGACCGGCTTTCGCGCGGCGACTTCGATGTGCCGCTGCGGCTGCACGCGATCGGCGAACTGGACAATCTCGGGCGCCAGATGGAACGCATGCGCACCGCCATCCGCGCGCTGTTCGTCGATATCGCACGCCGCGAGGAACAGTTCCGCACCATCGTCCACCAGGTGCCGGGCGCCGTGTTCCGGGCCCGGCCGGGCGGTCCCATCGAATTCGTCAGCGACACCATCGAAGACATCTCCGGCTATCCGGCCGCTACGCTGATGCGTGGCAGCACCGAGGACTGGTCGAGCATCGTCTGCCCAGAGGACCGGCGCCTGCAGCGCCGCATCACGCGCGAAGCCATCCAGTCCGGCCGCAGCTACGAAATCGAATACCGCATCGTCGACGCCCACGGCACCGAGCGCTGGGTGCTGGAAAGCGGCCAGCCCCAGGGCAGCCCGGGCGACCCCGATTTCCGCGTCGACGGCATCATTTCCGATATCAGCGAGCGCAAGCACAACGAGATGCGCATCGAGGCGCTGCTGGTCGAGCAGGGAGCCATCCTCGACAACGTGATGTTCGGCGTGGTGTTTACGCGCGACCGGCGCATCGTCTCGACCAACCGCCGCGCCGAGGAACTCTTCGGCTATCCCGACGGCAGCCTGGTGGGCCAGCCTGCTGCGGTGCTGTTTGCCAGCCAGGGCGAGCATGCACGCGCCGAGGACGTGTTCTTCCCGATCCTGGCGCGCGGAGCCGACGCCCGCCACGAGCGCCAGATGCGGCGTCGCGACGGCAGCCTGCTGTGGTGCCTGGTGAGCGGCAGTTCGCTCGAGGCCGGCCGCCCGGAAGCGGGGAATGTCTGGGTCTTCGCCGACATCTCCGAGCGCAAGGAAGCGGAAGAAGAACTGGCGCTGTCGGCCACCGTGATCGCCCACATCGCCGACGGCGTGATGGTGACCGATACCGACGGCACCGTCGTCGCGGTGAACCCGGCGTTCACGACGATCACCGGCTATACCGAAGCCGAGGCGATCGGCCAGCCCTGGGACATGACCCGTTCCAGCCGCCACGACGACGCCTTTTATGCGCACCTGGCGCAGGAACTGCAGGCCAGCGGCTTCTGGCGCGGCGAGGTCTGGTCCTGCCGCAAGGACGGCGAGGTCTTCCTCGAATGGCTGACCGTTTCGGCGGTGCGCAACACCGAGGGCGTGCTGACCCATTACGTGGGCGTCTTCAGCGACATCACGCGCCTGAAGGAATCGCAGGAACAGCTCGACTTCCTGGCCCACCACGATCCGCTGACCAGCCTGCCGAACCGCCTGCTGTTCCAGGACCGCCTGCTGCACGCGATCGGCCGCGCGGCGCGCGAGGGGCAGCAGCTGGCCGTGATGTTCATCGACCTCGACCGCTTCAAGAACGTCAACGACACGCTCGGCCACCAGGTCGGCGACCAGCTGCTGAAAAAGGTCGCCAGCGCCCTGCACGGGCGATTACGCGACGGCGACACCCTGGCGCGCCTGGGAGGCGACGAGTTCATCGTGCTGCTCGAGCACGTGGACGGACAATACGGCGCGACCCAGGTGGCGCAGAAGCTGGTGGCGCTGTTCGAGCAGCCCTTCATCGTCTCGAACCACGAGCTGTTCGTCACCGGCAGCATCGGCGTGGCCTTGTATCCGCAGGACGCGCAGGACGCCAACCTGCTGATCCGGCATGCCGACGTGGCCATGTACCAGACCAAGTCGCGCGGCCGCAACGGCTTCCAGTTCTATTCGCCGGCGATGGACGGCGAGGGCGTCGAGCGCCTGCGCATGGAGGCGCTGCTGCGGCGCGCCATCGACCGCCACGAGATTTTCCTGCATTACCAGCCGCAGGTGGAAATCGACAGCGGCCGCCTGCTCGGGGTCGAGGCGCTGGTGCGCTGGCATCATCCCGAGCTGGGCCTGGTGAGTCCGGCGCGCTTCATCCCGATGGCCGAGGACACCGGCTTCATCAACCAGCTCGGCGAATGGGTGTTGAACGAGGCCTGCCGCCAGATGGGGCGCTGGGATGCGCTTGGGCTGGCGGTGCCGAAGATGGCGGTGAACCTGTCGGTGCGCCAGGTCGAGCGCGGGGCGATGGCGCCGCTGGTCGGCCAGGTGCTGGCCGAGACCGGCCTGGCGCCGCAGCGCCTGCAGCTGGAGGTAACCGAGTCGATCATCATGAACACCGGCGACGCCGCCGCCTTCATCGGCGAGCTGCACGGCCTGGGCGTGGGCCTGGCGATCGACGACTTCGGCACCGGCTACTCGTCGCTGGCCTACCTGAAGCAGCTGCCGGTGGACGTGCTGAAGATCGACCGCAGCTTCATCAAGGACATTCCGGCCGATGCCGACGACGAGGCGATCACGATCGCCATCATCCAGCTGGGCAAGAGCATGAACCTCTCGGTGATCGCCGAAGGGGTCGAAAACGAACAACAGTCAGCCTTCCTGCTGCGCCATGGATGCAACCTTGCACAGGGTTTCCTGTACGGGCGCCCCGTGGGGCCGGACGAGCTGCTGGCAAACTGGGGACCGAACAAGCATGAGAGACAATCCGATGGACGGGAGATCAGTTCCTGAACCGGCCGCACCTGAAACCGTGGTAGCGAAGCGCACCTCGCGCCGCCGTTTCCTGCTCGGCGGCCTGGTGGCCGGCGGCGCGCTGCTGGTCCGCTGGGGCGTGCAGGCGCCGCGCCAGCGCCTGCACACGGCCGTGCCGCTGCCGGTGGAGAACGGCGCGGTGGCGCTGAACGGCTGGGTCGTGCTGCACCCCGACGGCACGGTGTCGGTGGTGGTGCCGCGCAGCGAAATGGGGCAGGGCGTGCACACCGCGCTGCCGATGCTGGTGGCCGAGGAACTCGACGTGCCGCTGGCGCAGGTGCGCATCGCGCCGGCGCCGATCGACAAGATTTTCGGCAACCTGACGGTGCTGCGCGAGAATCTGCCTTTCCACCCCGACGAACGCGGCAACGTGAAGGACGGCGTGCAGTGGATGCTGTCGAAGGTCGGGCGCGAACTCGGCATCATGTTCACCGGCGGCTCGACCAGCGTGAAGGATGCCTGGGTGCCGATGCGCGAAGCCGGCGCCGTGGCGCGCGCGATGCTGGTGAAGGCGGCGGCCGAAGACTGGAAGTCGCCGGTCGCGCATTGCCGCACCGAGGATGGTGTCGTGATCCACCGCGACGGCCGCAAGGCGTCGTATGCCAGCCTGGCCGCGCGCGCGGCCGAGGTAGGTGCCGGCATCGATGCCTCGGATGTGAAACTGAAGCAGCCGCGCGAATTCCGCCTGATCGGCAAGCCGGTGCCGCGCCGCGACACGCCCGGCAAGGTCGATGGCAGCGCGCGCTTCGGCATCGATGCGCGTCCCGAGGGCATGCTGTATGCGGCGCTGAAGATGTCGCCGGTGGTCGGCGGAACGGTTGCCTCGTTCGACCCCGCGCGCGTGAAAGACATGCCGGGCGTGACCGGGGTGGTCGACTTCTCGGCGGCGCTGGACGCGTTTTCCGGTGCCGGCGCCGGCGTGGCCGTGATGGCGCGCAGCTGGTGGCAGGCGAAGCAGGCCGCCGCCGCGCTGCCCGTCACCTGGAACGAAGGTGCGCACGCCAAGCTGTCGTCGGCGGCGATCTATGAAGGCTTTGCCGCCGCGCTCGACAACGAATCGGGTTACGCCTATTTCGAATCCGGCACCCAGGACGTGGGCGGCGTGGCGCGCACCGTGAGCGCCGAATACCGCGCACCCTTCCTGGCCCACGCCACCATGGAACCGGTGAACTGCACCGCGCAGGTGGCGAACGGCAAGGTGCGCCTGTGGGCCTCGACCCAGGTGCCGAGCATCGCGGTCGACGTCGCCGCCAGGGTGGCCGGCGTGGCGCGCGAGGACGTGCGCATCGAGGTGATGCTGCTGGGCGGCGGCTTCGGGCGCCGCCTGGAGGGCGACATGGTGGCGCAGGCGGTGGCGGTGGCGCTGGCCAGCAATGGCAAGCCGGTACAGCTGATCTGGACCCGCGAGGACGACACCACCCACGACGTGTACCGCCCGGCGGCGCTGGCGCGCTTCACGGCGCGCCTCGACGCGCAAGGCCGCATCCTGGCCTGGAACAACAAGTCGGCGAGCGGCGCCATCGGCCACCAGTACTTCCCGCGCAACCTCGGCCTGCCCGGCATGGGGCCGGACAAGACCACGGCCGAGGGCGAGTACGACATGCAGTACGAGATCGCCAACCAGCGCATCGCCCACGTGATCGTCGACAGCGCCGTACCGCTCGGCTACTGGCGCTCGGTGGGCCACTCGCACAACGCCTTCTTCAAGGAGGCTTTCCTGGACGAAGTCGCGCACGCGGCCGGGCAGGACGGCGTGACCTACCGGCGCGCGCTGCTGGCCCGGCACCCGCGCCACCTGGCGGTGCTCGACGCGGCGGTACGCGCCGCCGGCGAGGCGCCGCCCGGTCGCGCGCACGGCGTGGCCCTGCACCAGTCCTTCGGCAGCATCGTGGCGCAGGTGGCGGAAGTATCGGTCGAGGAAACGGACATCCGTGTCCACCGCGTGGTCTGCGCGATCGACTGCGGCATCGTGGTGAACCCGAACATCGTGGCCCAGCAAATGGAATCGGCGGTGGTGTTCGGCCTGTCGGCGGCGCTGGCCGGCGAGATCACGATCGCGGACGGGCGCGTGCAGCAGTCGAACTTCGGCGACTACCCGGTGCTGCGGATGGACCGCGCACCGGTCGTCGAGACCATCATCCTGCCGAGCGCGGAACCGCCCGAAGGCGTCGGCGAACCGGGCGTGCCGCCGGTGGCGCCGGCCGTCGCGGCGGCGGTGTTCCAGCTGACCGGCAAGCGGCTGCGCAGCCTGCCACTCCGTTTGACATAAACGACGGGGCGGTCTGTCATCAAGATACGAGCTCGGCCGTGACGCAGTGTCCGACCCATTGTCGTGCGCCCTACTCGACATCACGACCGTGATCCCCAGGTATAGCCATGCGATACCGGCCAGCCTGCCTGTTGGTACTTGGCCGGCTGCGATTTTCTTGCGAAATTTGACGGACATAATGTCCAGTACCTGACAGGACACGGCGGACCGTTAAGCCCGCTGTGACTGCAAACGCCTGCCAGGTAATTCGCCATCTCAACAAGAAAACCAGGCCAGTCCATGACTACATTTGTACTAAAAAAGGGCACGATCGTTAAACACGGCACATCGCTGGCGCGCATCCGCGATATTCTCGCAAGCGGATTGGCGCCGGGCGCTGAAGGCCATGCGGCCCGAGCAGCGATCGAGCTCGCCCCCGAAACTCCCGGCGTGTATGTCGGCGAGTTGACGGCTTATTTCGGCGCTTATGCCAACTTCGCTGCTGAAATCGCCAGCTACATGGACGATCCCAGGATGCTGGCAGCCGCCATGTATTCCCTGATGTCGCCCACGCGGATACGTGAACTCGCCCTGCCGACGCCGCCGCTGGCCTTTCCGTTGGTGCTCGCCATCGAATTGCAGGAAGACTGCGCGTTGCTCGCCGATGAGGATTATGTCCTCGACGGCGCGTATCCCGCGGATCGACGCGTACCGACCGATCTGCTCGAGCGCGAAGCGGAAGGCGTATGGCATCGCTGGCGGTCCGGCGTCATCACGCGGCCCATACCGGCGAGCTGGTTTCGGCATATCGAACATCCGCGCCTGATCCATCTGGACGGCAATACGGATATTCATCGCCAGACTTGGTCGGACTGCGAGCTATTCGCCGGCAGCCTGATGCAATCGACCAACCGCGAGTTGCCCGACAAGCTCATCGCGTCTTATAAGGAGCGCTATGGCGAGCTGGCGCTGTCGCAGCGGATCGCGCCCTCAGTGGACGCCGTTGAGCGTCTGCTCGGACACAAGGCGCTGGCGGTCGAGCACAACCGTGTCTTTAACCACCTGCGCATCTTTCATCTTATGAACGAGATGGCGCGCGAATATGGCATTAAGATGGTGCGTTCATTCGGGGGCAAGCTGATCCTGGCGTGATCGACGTGCCTGATCGCGTCGATGATGACGCGGCCAGGCGCACATCACCGGCTACGGGCCATCGTGTCCCGTAGCCATGTCTGGCAGATCAGTGTGGAACCGGATTTTCCTCTGCCGACCAGACGACAGCGGCGATCTTCCAGCCATCGCCGGTACGAACGAGCTGCCAGCTTTCCTTGCCCCAGGCGCTCTTGTAGTCGCCGACAATGAAGGCGAAGTCGAACCAGACCTGGGCGACTTCGCCGTCGGTATCGATGCGCACGTTGGAAATGGCTTCGGACCTCGCCTGCCTGGAGCGCGCAATGCTTTCGATGAAGCGCCTGGGGCTGCCGCCCTGGATCTTGGTCGCCCGCGGGATGGCCGGGTCGTTCAGGTTGGCGTTGTAGCGCTTGACGCTGTCGTCGGTATAGACGACGTTCCAGGTGATGTCCTCGCGCAGGAACAGTTCATGAAACCGGCGATGTCCTTCGCGATGATCGCCTTCTGGAAGCGTTCGACCAGTTGCGCGATTTCCTGCTCCTTCGGGTCTGGCGCCTGTGCGTACGCCGGTCGCGGCGCCGACAAGAGGCAGACAGCAAGTACGACGGCGAACAGTGTGCCTCTCATCGAGTCTCCTTGTGCTGCAGCATCTGGCGATATTGCCGCGCTGCGGTTTGTGGAACTGTTTATTGCTAGATACTAGCATCAACATATTCCATGATGAAGAAATCCGTTATCGAGCGATGCGCGCTCGCCGGCAGAACCAGCAAGCCGCCACACCCACCACCAGCGCGAGTCCGACATTCCACAAGGCCGCCGCCGCCGTCAGCGCCACCGGCAGCAGCACGCGCCAGTCGCGCGTGCGTGGCGCGTTGCCGCTTGCCAGCCGTGCGCCCGTGAGGAACAGGATCGCGCCCAGCACCGCCGCCGGCACCGCCTGCAGCAGGAAGACAATCGCGCCGCTGAAGCACAGGGCCAGCAGCACCAGCGTGGCGCCGAAGATGATCGGGGCGCCGCCGCTGCGGGCACCAAAGGCGGCGTAGGCCGCCATGCCGCCGGCGCCGTGGCACATTGGCACGCCGCCGATGGCGCCGCCGGCCAGGTTCATGACGCCGGTGGTCACCGACAGCTTCCTGACGCTGGTGGCGCGGTCCGGGAACAGGCGGTTGTTTTCCTCGGCGGTGCCGATGACAGCATTGCCCAGCGTGAGCGGCAGTTGGGGCAGGGCCAGCAGCAGGGTGCCAGTGACGAAGTCCGGCCACTGCAACTGCCCCAGCGCCAGCGTGGGCAACCGCAACGCGAAGCCGAACGCCGCCGCATCCCACAGCGCCGGCTGGCGTGCCACGCCATAGGCCAGTCCGCCGGCCAGCAATACCAGCATTGCCGGGAACAGCCGGCTGTTCCTCAGCACCAGCGCCAGGAGCAGCGCCGCCACGGCGGCCAGCCAGTCGCTGTTCATCATGCGCAGCCCTTGCAGCATGAAGGAGATGCCCAGGCCCAGCATCACGCCGAGCACCGCCTCGCGCGGAATCGCCCGCGCCAGGCGGCTGGCGGCGCCGCTCAGGCCCAATACCAGCCACAACGCGCCGCTGACCAGGCTGGCGGCGACGACGGCGTTGGCCGAGAGCGTCGCCGCCTGCGCCACCGCGACCGCGCCGATCGCCTTCATCGGCTGCACCGGCAGCGGCGTACGGTACACGAGGCCACAGGCGACCAGGGCCAGGCCAAAGGCGAGCAGGATGCCGACCGGGTCCATCTTCAGCACGCTCACATAGGCGACCACATAAGGAATGAAGGTGCCGAGGTCGGCAAAGGCGGCGGCCCATTCGGCGCGGTCGAAGCGCAGCGGCGCCGAGGCCGGCCCAGCGCCCGCTTCCGTCGATACCTGCGGCAGATCCTCATGCATGGAGCGTCGTCACTTCGGCTTGCGGAAGGAATACCAGGGCAGGGCGCGGCTCAGGGACACGACTTCGCCGGCGCCGCTGGTGTCGTAGCCGGGCAGGTCCGCCGTCAGGCTTTGCCAT
>DAMABW010000200.1:0-8227 GCA_031999925.1 Massilia sp.
GCGGGCCGAACCGAAGTAGCTGCCGGTGAGGGTCTTTTCTTCAAACGTCAGGCTGCCGGTGCGCACCGTGGTGGTGTCCTTCGGCGAGGCCACGCCCACCGCCACGGCCGTGCCGCCCTTGGCCAGCACGCCGTAGGCCTGGGCCACGATGTCGCCCTTGCCGACGCACTCGAAGGCGTAGTCGGCGCCGCCGCCGGTGAGCTTCTTCACCGCCTTGATCAGGTCCGGCGTGGCCGCGTTCAGCACGTGGGTGGCGCCGAATTCCTTTGCCATCTCGAGCTTGGCGTCGGACATGTCGATTGCCACGATGGTGGCGGCGCCGGCGATGCGGCAGCCCTGGATCGCATTCAGGCCCACGCCGCCGCAGCCGAAGACGACCGCGATCGAACCCGGTTCCACTTTCGCTGTGTTGACGGCGGCGCCGACGCCGGTCATGACGCCGCAGCCGACCAGGCAGGCGCGGTCGAGGGCGACGTCCTGGGCGATCTTGACGACGTTATCGACGTGCAGGGTGGCGTATTCGGCCATCACGCCGCAGCCGGAGAAAATGTTGAGGGGCTGGCCGTCGAGGCCGCGCGTGCGCACGGTGCCGTCGGGCAGGGAGATCGCGGCCTTCGCGGCCTGGTCGCACAGTTGCGGGCGGCCGGTCTGGCACCAGCGGCACTTGCCGCACATGCTCACAAAAGAACTGAGCACGTGGTCGCCGACCGCGTATTCGGTGACGCCTTCGCCCACCCGCACCACGACGCCGGCGCCTTCGTGTCCGAGCACGAGCGGGGCCGGCATCGGGATGGTGCCGTTGGTGGCGGATAAATCGCTGTGGCAGATGCCGCAGGCGGCCATCTTGATCATCACTTCGCCACGGCGCGGGTATTCGACGTCGATCTCTTCCACCACCACGGGTTCGCCGGTGGTGCGGCACACGACCGCTTTCGCGCGCTGGTACATCGGTTCACTCATCTGCTTCTGTCTCCTTTCTGGCGCGCGTGCTTACTTCTGCACGCGGCATTGCAGCGATTTGTATTCGAGGAATTCGTCCAGGCCATAGCTGCCCAGTTCGCGGCCATTGCCCGATTGCTTGTAGCCGCCGAAGGGCGCCTGGCCATTGAAGCCACCGCCGTTGATGTCGACCTGGCCGGTGCGCAGGCGGCGCGCGACGCCAATCGCGCGCTCGTCGTCGCCGGCCCAGACCGCGCCGCCCAGGCCGTAGGGCGTGCCATTCGCGATGCGCACGGCTTCGTCCTCGGTGCGGTAGGTGATGATCGACAGGACCGGCCCGAAGATCTCTTCCTGGGCGATGGTGCTGTCGGGGTGCACGCGGCCGAACACCGTCGGTTGCACGTAGTAGCCGGCTTCCAGGCCGGCCGGTGCGTCGGCGCCGCCGCACAGCAGTTCCGCGCCGTCTTCCAGACCGGCGCGGATGTAGCCGCGCACGCGGTCGCGCTGTGCTTCGGAGACCAGTGGGCCGAGACGGGCGCCTGGTTGCAGTGGGTCGCCCACGGTGAAGGACTTCGCACCGTCGACGGCCAGGCGCGCCGCTTCTTCGTAGCGCGCTTCGGGCACCAGCATGCGCGTGTGGGCCGAGCAGGTTTGGCCGCTGTTCAGGAAGCAGGCGTTCAGCGTGCCTTTCACGGCGGCGGCCAGGTCGGCGTCGTCGAGGATCACGGCGGCCGACTTGCCGCCCAGTTCCAGCGTCACGCGCTTGATGGTGCCGGCGGCCACTTCCGAGATGCGGCGGCCGGCGCGGGTCGAGCCGGTGAAGGAGACCATGTCGACGTCGGGATGGCGCACCAGGGCTTCGCCGATGCCGGGGCCATAGCCGCTGACCAGGTTGAAAACGCCCGGCGGCAGGCCGGCTCCTTCGATGATCTCGGCCAGCACGAAGGCGTTCAGCGGTGCGATTTCCGAGGGCTTCAGGACCACGGTGCAGCCTGCGGCCAGCGCGGCGCCGACCTTGGCGGCGATCTGGTGCAGCGGGTAGTTCCAGGGCGTGATGCAGGCCACCACGCCAACCGGCTCGCGCAGCACGCGCGAATGGCCGACGGTGTGTTCCCATTCGAATCCGTCGACCATCTTGGCGTAGCTGGCGAAGGTGGCGGTCGGCGAGCCGACCTGGATCATGTTCGCCAGTTTCAGGGGCATGCCGACTTCGCGGGCGATCAGGTCGGCCAGTTCGTCGGCGCGCTCGCGCAGGCCGGCGGCAATCTTGTCGAGATAGGCGCCGCGTTCCTGCGGGGTGGTGATGCTCCAGCGTTCGAAGGCTGCGCGGGCGGCGGCGACTGCGGCGCCGGCGTCGGCATCGACGCCTTCCGGGATGCGGCCGATCACACGCTCGTTCGAGGACTGGATGACGTCGATGCTGCCATGGCCGCGCGGTGCGATCCAGCGGCCGTTGATAAAGAAGTGTTCGTGGACGCGCAATGCGTCGCCAGGTGGAGAGGAGGGCCTGGCCTCGCGGCCGGTGGTTTCGTTCGTGCTCGACTGAACCTGAGCTAATGCCATGCTTCTGACTCCTGTGCGTGAGCCCTCGCGAGCTCATGGGTATTCAGATCATTTGTTTTGCTAGGTGAAACAAAGCGATGTAAAATGGAACGAAAAAAGAATACGATACTTTTGCAACGGTAGCAACGGTTTGTTCATCAATACCGCGGAGCCGTAGGGTGGGTTCTGGAACCCACCGCGTTGAACATGCGATCTGCTGCGCTATTTGGCCAAGGTGGTTGGCGTTTCGATCGAACGGGCGACGCATTGGTGGGATCGAGATCCCACCCTACGAAACCATCGTGATGCATTCCATTTTGGCTTCAGGAACGAACAAACCGGTCCAGTTTGCCACGCGGAATCCCTCTCGCATAGAGTCTTCGCTGTAATAACAAAAGAAATCGTCGGACCACCGTTTTCACACCTGGGGTAAGCCATGCAACTGAGCGAATCACACCGCACCGCCGACGACGCCGAACCGGCCGACAGCCCGGACGCAGCGAAGAACACCGAGGACCGCTACTACATCACGGCCCTCGCACGCGGGCTCGAAGTGCTGGCCTGCTTCCGTTCGGCCGACAAGGGCTTGACCAACCAGCAGATCGCCGAGCGCTGCGGCCTGCCCAAGTCCACCGTCACCCGTTTCACCTATACCCTCACCAGGCTCGGCTACCTGACCCAGGAATCCGGCGGGCGCTACATGCTCGGCACCGCCACCCTGGGCCTGGGCAGCGCCATGCTGGCCCGGCTCGACATCCGCCAGCTCGCGCGGCCGATGCTGCAGGAACTGGCGGACTTTTCGGGCACCACGGTGTCGATCGCGATGCGCGACCGCCTGTCGATGATCTACGTGGAAGTCTGCCGCAGCACGGCGGCGCTGTCGCTGTCGCTGCAGGTGGGCTCGCGCATGCCGCTGGCCGCCTCCGCCATCGGCCGCGCCTACCTGGTGAAAGCGTCCGAGCAGGAGCGCAAGGATATCCTCAGCCGCTGCCTGGAACTCGACGAACTGGCGTTCACGGCCATGAAGGACGGCCTGGAAAAAGGCCTGCGCGACTACGCCCAGTACGGCTGCACGACCTCGTTCGGCGAGTGGCAGAAGGATGTCAACGGCATCGCGGTCGGCTTCTTCCCGATCGGCGGCAGCCAGTTGATGTCGGTGAACTGCGGCGGCCCGTCGTCGAGCGTCTCGAAGGAATTCCTGCTCGACGAAGTGCGGCCCCGCCTGATCGAGATCGCATCGCGGCTCGAGTCGTGACGAACGGCGCACCGTCCCGTGCGGCTACGCCGGATCCGGAAATGCGGGACGGCGGGTTCCTGAAACGTGCAGTGCTCGATGTGGCAGGCGGCCGGCCCTACCGGCATGCATTGTTCTACCAGTTTCCCGGCGGGCTGCGCTTCGAATTGTCCGAACGTGGCGATGGCCTCAGCCTCGTGCTGACCGCCTTGCGCAAGGCCCTCGCCGTTTGCAGCGATCTGTTTTCCGAGCGGCCGACTGTCATTGTCCACTTGCAGCCCATTACCCCGTCTTCGGGTTTCGCATTGCGTCGCACGCTTCGTGAGCTGGATGCCGCCGGCGTCGCGATTCCCAGGCAGCGTCATGTCTGGTGCGATAGCAACGACGAATTGAGCGATCGGGAAACAGGATTCCTGGTTCACTGCGTGTTCGAAGTCCCCGTGGCCATGGTCCAGAACCTGCTGTGGTGCGCGCTGGTTCTGGATTTCCCCGGCTTGCGTCCAAATCCCCAGTGCCAGATCTATCTGGTCGATCCGGTCAGCCGCGTGATCGTCCATCCTTACGACGATCGCGGCATGGACGTGGTCTGCGGAGAGCCGGCGGTACTGCAGGCCCTCTACGAAAAACACCAGCACTGGCTGCTCGACTACGACAGGGCCGCGATGGACCTGACGTTCGGCTGTTCATGACCGCTGCTGTCTAGAAGCGCGTTTCCAGCGTTACCCGCGCCGTCGCGCGGCCAGGGTAGATGCTGGTGCGGCGCAGCGTGCCGTTTTCGTCCACGTAGCGCGAGTCGCCGATGAAGTCCTGGGCCAGCAGGTTCGATAGGGCCAGGCGCAGCTGGTACTGCGGGTTGAATTTGTAGAGCGCATACATGTCGAGGTCGCGCCGTACGCTCTGGTAGCCGTACTGGTCGACGTTGATGCGTACCGGGCCGCCGCTCTTGAAGGCGAAGCTCGAGCCGGCGCTCAGCTTGCCGCCGCGGGCGCGCCAGTCGACGCCGAGGGTGGCGGAGAAGGGCGTTTGCTGGTCGAGGCGGTTGTCGGGGCCGGGCACGGCGTCCACGCGCGACCAGTTGCGCGAGACGCTGGCGCGCAGGTCCACATCCGGCACGTTCGCGCGGATCGACGACAGCGGGAACTTCGCTTCGAGCTCGAGGCTGCGCGTGGTGGCGCTGCCGTCGTTCACCGGCGTCTGGATCCAGCGGCCGTTTTCCACGATCAGTCCCTGGCGCGTGTAGTCCTGGATGCGGCGCACCGAGACGCTGGCGGAGAGCAGCGCCTTCTCGGCCCAGTAATGCTCGTACGAGGCGTCGATGCCGGTTGCCAGTTCCGGTTTCAGGTCCGGGTTGCCACGGTAGTCGGGGTCGGTCTGGCTGTTGTTGGGCGTGGTGAAGCGGCGCGGGATCAGGTTGCTGGCCGACGGCGCCTTGTAGGTGCGCGTCAGCGCCAGGCGCACCTGGTCGCGGCTGTCGGGCAGCTTGTACAGGGTCTGCGCCAGCGGGCTCCAGACGCTGCTGCGGTTGCGCGTGGTGCCGAAGGTGTTGCCTTCGCTGGTCGTTTCCAGGCCTTCCCAGCGCAGGCCGGCGTACATCGACCAGCGCGGCGTGATGCTCCACTCATCCTGCGCGAACAGGGCCAGGCGTTCGATCCGCGATTGGTAGCGCTCGTCGGCAAAGGCGTCACGTCCGGCCACGGGGAAGGACTCGTCCTCGACGCGCGCATCGTTGCGGCGCGTGAGGCCGCCGTCCCAGCCGGCCGACAAGGCGTGGCCGGTGCGCCAGGTGGTGGCGTACTTGCCGGTCGAGCTCAGGCCACGTTCCGAGGTCTTGCTCCACACCGTCGATTCGCGCGCCAGCGGGCCGCCGGCGTAGTCGAATTCGTGCCAGGTGCCGCGGTTGCGCATGCCGCTGACGCCGACTTTCACATCGAGCTTGGCGCCGCTTTGCAGTGCGTGGGTCCAGTTCAGGTCCGAGCGCAGGAAGGCGTTGTTCGCGCGGTTGTTCGTGTCGCGCACGTCGTAGAGGGGCGGGCGGCCGAGCAGGGTGCTGGTTACCGCATCGCCGTGGAAGCTGTTCTGGTTGTAGTTGAAGATGTTCTGCGAGGTGAGCGTGTCGCCGTTCTCGGCGGTCCAGTTCAGGCGCGGCGCCAGGTTCAGGTTCTTCGAGCGGCCGCGGTCTTCCTGCGCGGTGCGGCGCAGCAGGACCAGTTCGTCGCTTGGCGTGAGCTGCGATTCCTCGACCGGCGACGCGCGGTCGAATTCGTAGGCCGAGGCATTCGCGCTGAGCGAGTACGACAGCTTGCCGGCACGGTCCGACAGCTGCAGGCTGGCGTTCGGGTTGGTCGTGTCCGCGCTTTTCCCCACGCCGAGCTTCAGTTCGCGCTGCGCCTTCCTGACGGTCTTCTTGAGGACGATGTTGATGGTGCCGGCGATCGACTGGGTCGAGAACTCGGCGCTGGCCGCCGGCAGGATCTCGATGCGCTCGATGACGTCGGGCGAGAGCTGGTCGATCGAAAAGCCGGCCGGCGCGCGCTCGCCATTGAGCAGGATCTGCGTGTAGCCGCTGCCCAGGCCGCGCATGCGGATCTCGCCGCCGCGCCCGGACGCGCCGCTGACGGTGATGCCGGGCAGGCGCTTGAACACGTCCAGCACCGAGGTGTCGCCGTAGCGCTGGATCTCTTCGCTCGACACCACGATGCGGCTGGCGGTGTCGTCGCGCCGTGCGTCATAGGTGTTCGCGCCCCTGACTTCGACGCGCTGGATTTTTTCCGGCTGGGGCTTGGCGCTGTCCGCGCTGATCGGCTTGGCGTCTTTTCCGGCATCGGCGGGAGCATCGACGGATTGGGCAAACGCGGGCTGGGCCGCAAGGCAAAGAACGACAAGCGAAGGACGGAACATGAGGCGATACGTTGGGATTCGAAGGTGCGATATTCTCGCCCAGTTCGGCCGTGAGCAGTTACTATTATTTAACTAAAAGGAGAAGTTCCCATGCGTTTGCCCGCGTCTTTCGTCCCGGTTCTGGTGATCGCGGCCGCCCTGGTCAGCCTGATGGCGATGCGCGCATCCGGTGCGCCGAACGGCAGCCTCGCCGTCCAGGCGATCGCCTTCGTGCTGGCGGCGCTGCTGGCGCTACCGAAGCGCATGCCGGCCTGGGTCGACCGCGTCGATGCGCGCTGGCTGGCCGGCGCCATCTTGCTGGCGGCGCTTGCGGTGCTGGTTGCCGGTGTCGAGATCGATGGTGCGCGCCGCTGGCTGCGCATCGGGCCGGTGCTGCTGCACCCGGCCAGCCTGCTGGGTTCCGTCCTGCTGCTGGCCCTGGCCCGCGCACCGGAGAATGCACTGGGCATGCTGCTGGCCGGCGCTGCGATCGTCTGCTTCGGCCTGGGCAACGATGGCGCCGCCAGCCTGGCCTTTGCACTCGGCTCCAGCGCCTTGCTGCTCGTGGAAAGAAAGGCCTGGAAAACGCTGCTGCCGCTGTGCGTGCTGGCCTGGTGCCTGGCGGCGTGGGGCTGGATCCGGCTGGATGCCCTGGCGCCGGTGCCCTGGGTCGAGCAGATCATCTCGCAAACCTGGACGGTATCGGCGCTGCTGGGCATCGCGGCCGGCGTAATGCTGGCCATGCTGCCGCTGCCCTTCGTCCTTGCTGCGCTTGCGCCGGGCCGGCGCAGCGCAGGCCTGGCGCTGGCGGGGTTCTGGATCGGCCTGCTGGCGGCAGGCCTGGTGGGGAACTACCCGGTGCCGGTGATCGGCTACGGCGCTTCGCCGGTCATCGGCTGGGTACTGGCCCTGCGGCTGGTCAGCAGCCGCTCGGCTTGATGCGCTCGACTTCGAGGCCGAACAGCGGACGCAGGCGCGTGCCGAGCACGTTGCCGGCAAACGCGAACACCAGCCACAGCCAGCCGTGCAGGCTGCCCGAGATGATGCCGCTGAAGTAGGCGCCGATGTTGCATCCATAGGCCAGGCGGGCGCCGTAGCCGAGCATCAGGCCGCCGACGACGGCGGCGATGAGCGAACGCAGCGGCAGGCGCCACACCGGCGCGTAGCGGCCGGCCAGGGCGGCGGCCAGCATCGCGCCGAGTACGATGCCGATGTCCATGACCGTGGTCACGTCCTTCGACAGCGGCGCAGCCAGCGCGGCGGCATTTGCCTTCGTCGACCAGTAGGTCCAGCTGGCGACGTCGATACCGATGGCGCTTGCCGCCTTGGCGCCCCACAGCGCAAAGGCCGAGGTCACGCCCCATGGGCGGCCGGCCAGTGCCAGGGTGGCGAAGTTCAGCACGACGAGGGCGATGGCGCCGGCGACCAGCGGCCACGGCCCATACATCCACGATGCGCGGCGCGCCGCCGGCGTGCTCGGATTGACCAGGCGGCCATGGCGGCGCTTTTCGCCGATCACGGTAATGCCGGCAATCGCGGCGAACACGGCAAAGTTCAGCAGTAGCGCCGGCAGCAGGCCGAGTTCCGTTACGAGCGAAATGGGTTTCAGTTGCGGCAGCGAGGTCCAGTAGGGCA
>DAMABW010000201.1:0-8227 GCA_031999925.1 Massilia sp.
GGCATCAATGGCCTGCTCACGGCAAGTCGTTGAATTCCACGACCGCAACACCGGGCAGGCCTTGCCAGCGCAGGTAGGCTTCCAAGGATTCGCGCGTCGATGCCGCCGGCAGCGATGGGCCGACCGCGATGACGTCGATCAGGGAGCGTCTGCGGCCAGGCAGACCGTGCACAGCGATGTCGAGGGCAACGGTAGGCACCAGGCGGTTCGCGCGGATGTCGAACCGGAGCGGTTGCGGCATCCCGTCGGCAGCGGCAAGCGCAAGGGCGATCCACTCTCGTTCCCCCGACAAGCATGGGTCGCGAAACCGCATCATATAGCGCCCGATATCGCGGCGGAAGCGGTCGGTGCAGGACAATGAGACGTCGTCGGCACAGCTTTCGCCGAAACGCTCCACTGCAGTGATGAGATAGTCCTCGTAGCGCCGATACAGGCCCTGTACGATGGCGTGTTGCCGCTCGCTCGAATAAATGGCGCTGGCCAGGCGCACTGTCCCCTGGCCGGTAGCGGCTCCGTCGCGCGCCGCCAGGGCGTCGGCCGGCATACCCAGCGCGTAGCCAGGAAAGCCGTTCTGGGGGCTGCCGCTACCGAGGTCGAACAGGCGGATGACGAAGCCGTCAAAGTGCGTTCCGCGCGGATCGAAATGCGTGTAGACGTCCTCCCGGAACCGGCTCCGAAGGCCGTTGTCCGCCTCACCGGACGCCCCCTCCAGATACGATCGAACCAGCTCGACACCGTACTGCACCAGGGGGCCGTCCCAACCGAGGCGCCAGTCCATGGCGGGAACGGCGCTATTACGCATCACGGAGTCCAGTTCCGCCGCATCACAAAGATAGAACAGGTGGCGCGGGAGCGAAACATCGACATCGAGGACATTTGCCCCGCTCAGCTGCGACAGTTCGCAGCGGACAAAATCGTCCAGGTCGCGATTCATCATGGCTGCGCCGTAGCCAGAAGCTGGTTCGCACGTAACGCCTGCGACAACATGTCGTGCACGAACTGCTCGATTCCGGGCGCGCTCGATGCGCGCTTGCCGGCGATATTCAGCGTCGCGACACCATGCCGCAGCAAGAAGCGCGCGACATACCTCGGGTGCACGCCGGGCCGCACATGCATCCATGGCTTGGCCAGGCTGTCCGCGAAGGCTGCAGTGCGCCTGGAGCCCCCGTCCAGTTTGTCGTCGGGCGTGAAGATTAGCGTCGCGTCACTGTCGCGCACGTTCCATTCCGTGCGTTGCAGGTAACCTGCACCGGGCGTCTCTTTCAACCGGTACACCTCGGGCAGAACCCCGTTTTCGGTTTTCCGGCCACGCGGGCACCAGCCGCCGTGGCGTACGCCGTTGCTGATTGCCCAGTCGAGCCCAGCGCGGTCCGCGCCGGTGTGCCCTCCGGAGACGATCATGAAACCGCCCCCCATCGAATACACATCATCCATCCGGCCTCCATGTCGTTCTAACCAGACGCTAGTCTATCGAGGCCTGCGACGGATGCTGTCGCAAGACGATGCGACAGCCTTTGTCGTTAGTACGTTCCGCTGTCCGGTCGCGAGTAATTTGTGCGCGACCACCAGACAAGGACTAGTCATGCATAGGCGGAAGCGACCCTTGCCGCGATCCCGGCAATTTCCTGTCGCAGGCCGGCCGGCTCATTGACGACCACGCCGTCGCCGAATCCCAGCAGCCACCACACGAGTTCGCGCGTATTGGGTACGGTGGCGCTCAGATGCAGGCAGCCATCGGTGCCGGCTGTAAGCACCTGGTCGGCGCTGATCGGGGTCTCGTACAGGTGTTCACCGGCGGCGCGCTGAAATACGGCGCGCAAACCGATGGGCGCGCCCGCAATCACACCGAACTGGCCCGACGCGATGTACGCATCGATGTCGAAGTCCAGTTTTCTACGGCACGGCTCGTAGAGTACCTCGGCTTGCCTCACGCGATGCAGCGCCAGCGTCCGCACGTCGTCGTAGTCACTGAACATGCAAACCAGGTACACCAGGCCCCCACGCTGCACGACCGCGAGCGGGTGGACCGCGGCATACACGGTCGGCAGGTCTGCATCGCGCTTGTGATAGTGCAGCTTGAGTTGCCTATCCTGCATGAGAGCCAAGTACACCAGGCGCTGGCACTCCGCGTCCATGCGCGGCGAGAGCAGCGGCTGATGCGGCGCTACGCTGCGGACCTTGTTCAGCCAGGCGCGCGAGGGTGCCGAATCTTCAACGGTCGACAGGGTGCGCGCCGCGGACTGGAAATGGGGGCGCAGCGCGTCTACGGTAGCCGGGGGAAGGTGAAGGCGCAGGTGCTGCTCGACAAGCGCAAGCGTCAACGCTTCCGGCACCGTCAGGCCAGGAAGGTCGAAGCTGGATGCCTCGCGCAGCCAGCTCCAGCCGTAAGGCCTGTCCCGTTTGTCGACGACGATGGGAAAGACCGCGGACAATTCCTGCAGGTCGCGTTCGATCGTGCGCTTGGCCACCGTGAAATCGGATGCGCACAAGCGCGCATACAGCTCGCTGGCCGATATCTTTGCCGGTGCACGGGGCACCATGCGCAGCATGTGCCATTGGCGCAGCAGCGACTGCTGGTTGGTTGCCATCAGAACGACTCCGCCCAGCGCTTCCAGTACCCGGGCTCGTCATGCTCGGCATTTTGCATCGCGTAGTCCAGCGGCATGACGAAAAAACGCACGCCTGGATGGCGCATTGATTCATCCGGCAGCTCGAGAAAATCGCGTAGCGTGCGGTACTCGGGCAGGGATTCGTCATATGGCACGTCCAGATAGACCTGCCCGAGGTAGGGCGGCATCCGGTCGGGATCCGCGAAGGGACCGCATTCGACCCACCCTACACCGTGCGCATCCAGCCACGCCAGTATGCCGGAACGCACCGAATCGTCGTCGGCCCGGTAGTTGCGCCACTCGCTCCTGGCCTCCGGGTGGAATTCTAGGTACAGCGCCGCGCGCTTCTTCGCACGGGCGATCGCATCGATATGTTGAATCAGTCCAGGCATGGCATGCACCGCGCTTGTCGGCGCCTATTGTCGGGTTCGGAATCACATGTTACCAAAAAATGTTTCCACGGGAACACATTCCAGGCATTGGTACGCGGATTGAGAAATAGTTGAATCGTGAGCCTGAGAAGGTTTCGCCGACCGTAACTTCGAATGCTTGCTTTCATACACAATTGCTGTTTTAATTAACTGTATGAATAGTCCCGATATCGATCCCGTACATACCCTGACCGAATTGTGCGCTCTGGCCGACCTGCCGCCGCGCACCGTACGCTACTACGTGCAGATCGGCCTAGTCGACCGCCCGCAAGGCGAAACGCGCGCCGCGCGCTATGGCGCACGCCATCTCGAGCAGCTCCTTCTAATCAAGAAATGGACCGCGGCAGGGTTGTCGCTCGAGCGCATCCGTGAACTGCTGAACGGCGCCGAGGCGCCGCTGCCACCCCGCCCGCGTACTCCGGGGTCGATCGAAGTCTGCAGCCACCTGTTCGTTGCCGACGGCATCGAAGTCGTCGTCGAGCCGGCGCGCGCCGGGCTGTCGCCCGAGCAGTTAAGGCAATTCCTGGCCGGTGTCCTGGCACTGTACGGGCAAATCACACAAACGAGCGATCCAAACGAAGGGGAACCCGCATGACCGACAACATTCACGCACGATTCGAATCACGCAATGGCGACCAAGCCGTCTTCGATGGCGTGCGGGTGGACGGACAGGTAGCCGGCATGCTGCTCGACGTGTCGAGCGTGCAGACCTTCCGCAATCCCGGCACCAAACACATCGAGCTCGTCTATACCTTCCCGCTTCCCGCCGACGCTGTGCTGCTGTCGATGGCGGTGCGCCTAGGCGAACGTCAGCTCACCGGCAAGGTCGTGGAAAAACAGGAAGCCAGCGGACGCTACGAAGACATGCTCGCCGAGGGCGACACTGCCATCATGCTGGAGCGGGCGAACGACGGCTCCTATTGCCTGAACTTCGGCAATCTCGGTCCCGGCGAGACCGGCGAGATCACCCTGCGCTACGCCCAGACGCTGCGCTTCGAGGGAGACGCCCTGCGCGTGTGCATCCCGACCGTCATCGCGCCGCGTTATGGTGATCCGGTGCGCGATGCCGGTTTGGCGCCGCACCAAGCGCCGGCGCACGACCTGTTCGTTCAGTATCCGTTCGCGCTGGCACTGCAGTTCGGCCCCGCATTCGCCGGCGCGACGGTGGCTTCTCCAAGTCATAAAATCGCCACGCGCGCCACCGACATAGGCGTCAACGTCGTCCTTTCCGGGGACGCTGCGCTCGACCGCGATTTCGTCCTCACGCTGGCCGGGCTGGCCGGTGCCTCCAGCGCGATTGCCGCGCCCGACCCGGTCGCGCCCGGCCAGGCGGCGGTACTCGCCGGGTTCCGGCCGCGCTTCGCGGACACGGCCGCGCGACCGATCCGCGTCAAGATCCTGGTCGATTGTTCGGGTTCGATGGCGGGCGACAGCATTGCCGCGTCGCGCAAGGCCCTGCAGGCCGTGGTCGCCGGCTTCGGCGAAGGCGACCGCTTCTCGCTGTCGCGTTTCGGCGATAGCGTCGAGCACCGCAACCATCATCTCTGGAAGACGACCGAGGTCACGCGCCTGAGCGCGGCGCGCTGGATCGGTGACCTAGCCGCAAACCTCGGCGGAACGGAGATGGAGGCCGCCCTCGCCTCCACGTTTGCCCTCGACGGTGCCGCGCCCAGCGACGTGCTGCTCGTAACCGATGGCCACATCCAAGCGATCGACAGCGTGATCGAGGCGGCGCGCCGCGCCGGACACCGGCTGTTCATCGTTGCGATCGGCAGCGCCGCCTCGGAAGGCCACTTGCGCCGGCTAGCGCGCGCCACCGGCGGCGCGGTCGATTTTGTGGCGCCAGACGAAGGCGTGGAGCCGGCGATCCGGCGCATGTTCGCACGCCTGCGCTCGCCCCGCCTGGGAGAACTGCGCCTGGCCTGGACCAGCGGGCGCAGTGCACGCTGGGCGTCGCTGCCCGACGCCGTGTTCAGCGGCGACACGGTCCACGTCTACGCACTGGTGGAAGGCGAGGCCGCGGGCGACGAACTGCGCCTGTACGGATGCGACGGCGAAGGGACCGAGCACGAGATTGGCGTGGTCGCTGTGACAGCGGCGCCTGACGACGGCGCCTTGGCCCGCATGGCCATCCACGCCAGGCTGCGTGAGGGCGTACCGCTCGGCGCAGCGCAGCGCACGCGGTTTGCCTGCCACTACGGGCTGGTGACGGCGCACACCAACTTCCTCCTGACAGTTGAGCGCGCAGCCGGCGATAAGGCGCAAGCCATGCCAGAGCTACGACGCGTCGCGCAGATGCTGCCGGCGGGCTGGGGCGGCGCCGGGTCGGTCGTCAGCGATCGCATTCCAAAACAAGTGACCGTCTGGCGACGCGAGTCGGTATCAGACCAGGTCCGCGCAATGCAAGCGAACGGCGTCGAGAATTACAACGTTCCCGCATTTCTGCGAAAAGCTGGTGACGACCTACGTTACAGCATTCCCGGCCGCCGCCGGAGTAAGCCGCTAGGGCAGCGGATGGCCGATTGGTGGAAGGGTGCACAGGACAGCGGTAGCGCTCACACCAGCGGCTGCCTGGCGCCGCTGGCCCTGCATGAGATGTTGGCCTCGACGCCTCACGCGTTGTGGGACACGACCTATGGCGACTTACTGGCATCCGGCATCGACCGGGCCGTGGTGGACTGGCTGCGCGCCACGTTCGGCAAGACCTGGCCGGAGCATGTGGTCGTTGCCAGCTTCATGGCTTGCATGGCGCAGTCGGAGATGCGCCGCTTGCTGGCGAGAGAAAACGTGCCGTCGTCATGGCGAACCGCAATTAAACGGGCAAGCTGGAAGCGCAGGCCCCTAGCCCCTGCTCTGCCGCCCGAGGCCGACGGACAACTGGCAGCGTGCATGGCGGCGGCACTTGCCGGAATCAGCGCGCAGGCATGGCCGCCGGCCGTACTAGCCACGCCGGCAGGCGCCCCTGCTGGTTCCGCAAGGAAGGACAGCCACGGCCTAGCGGCCTGACGGACAAAAAAAGCCTGTAAAGTTGAATACTGACTTTACGGGCTCAATCATTCGGCGAGATCGCAAGTTTCCCAACCGGCCCGACGCTTGCGTTACCACTTATAGCGTTGCCGCCCTGCTTTTCCGAGCTCTTCAAGCACGTACTCAGCAGCGGATTCGTCTGTCGCGGAGAAGGATTGCACACCAGGGTGTGCGACAAAGATCTCATCCTTTTTGCACCGCCATTAACTGGCATCCCCCGCAGCGATTACAAATATCACGGATTCCCACAAATTTATTACATCACAAAGTAGAGATGACACGATAAAAACTTAGCGGTGTTGCAAAAATTTCTCAGCCACAATCCTTAACTTAGAGTAATGTAACTGCTATAAAAATTATACCCGTGCACTGTTACCAGCAGCAGTCCAACTCTCATTATGTCCCTACTTTTCCAAGACCCGATCAAACTGATCGCGCCGGCACTCGTCATTGCATTTCTTCTTTACTTAATTGTCCAGTTCGTCCGCCAATATCGCGTTCCAGCTGGTGAGCTGGCGCGGACACTGAAGCGGTCAACAGGCGAGATCAAAAAAATCGAGGAGATGGTCCCAGCCACACGCCGCGGGGCTGCTGATGACGTATTTAATGACACTGCTTTCGCCCACCATTGGGGCGAATTCCAGGAAACACTGCACGACCAGTTCGAAGACGAGCAAGGTGAGCGCAAGGTGACGCGCACGCGTGCGACGGTACCAGCTTCTCACTATTTTTCTTCGCAGAGCATCGTTGACACGCCGTTGCGAACCGAATACTTCAAGCATCTCCCCGGTATCCTGACCGGACTGGGCATCATTGGCACATTCTTGGGCTTGATGCTCGGTTTATATGAATTCGATCCCGGCGCGCCAGAAAAAGTACAAGAAAGCGTGCGAGCCCTACTACACGACG
Source organism: Massilia sp. (assembly GCA_031999925.1). GTDB lineage: Bacteria > Pseudomonadota > Gammaproteobacteria > Burkholderiales > Burkholderiaceae_D > Telluria. Next base: position 6,977 of record DAMABW010000201.1, read on the forward strand.
TGTTATTCGCCTTCGTTGGCTCACTGGCGGCGATCGTTTGCGCCATGGTGGTCACGCATCTCGAGAAGAAATGGCTGCGCATCTGCTATGAGCACTTGGAAGAGCTCACGGATGCGGTGGACCGCTTGTTCAACGCAGGCGTCGGCGAGGAGTACCTCGCGGAGCTGGTACGGACCAGTCAGGAAAGTTCGGTGCAGACGCGCATGCTCAAAGACAGCCTAGTGACTGACTTACGAGGGATGCTGCAAAACCTGGTTGATACACAAGTGCGTGAAAGTATGAGGTTAGCGGAAACCCTTAGCGGTAGTTACAAGGAATCCGGTACGCACATGGCAAGCCAAATTAGCCAAAGCATTGAGTCGAGCTTGCGAACGCCATTAGAAAAGATTGCTAATTCGGTGTCGGCAGCCAGTGGCGATCAATCAAAGATGGTGGGTTCGATGCTGCAGGAAGTGCTAGTCGCCTTCATGGCAAAACTCGAGGGAACGTTCGGGCAGCAGTTTCAGGGAATGTCCGCCATGCTCGAGCAATCAGTCACTAGTATGCAGCACATGCAGAGTGGCATCGCGGCCCTGGTCAACGATTTGCGGCATGCCAGTGTGTCTTCTAGCGAAGCGATTTCTCAGCAGCTTGCCAAGACCTTGCAGGACATGCAGGGAAGCCAGGAATCGATGCAAAGCTCGATGAATCAGATGGTGCTTGGCTTGCAAGCCGCTGTCGAATCGATGGGCAATCAAGGCGTGGAGGCTGGCGGCAAGATCGCCGTCCAACTAGAACGCATGTTCGTCGACGCCGAAGCGCGTCAGCAAAAGATGAGCGAGCAAATGGAGGTGTTCGTCCAGCAAATGCAAGACAGCGTCGGGCGTGGACAGAGCGACACCTTGGCGCAAATCGCCAGCACGGTACGACAGCTCGAAGAGCAGATGCAAGCCATGGTCATTGGGGTAGGTCAGTCGATCACACATGCGCAAGAACAGGGATTGCGGACGGTAACCGCGGCATCCGAAGGTCTTACGGCACGAATCGACCACATGTTCACGACCTTGGACCAGGGCCGTCAAAACATGGACCAGCAAGCTCAGGTCGCGTTGGAGCAATTCCAGCACCAGACCGGTTCAGTCTTGAGCAATCTAGGTGGGCAGGTTGGTGCCATGTTCACGACCCTGGACAAAGGGCGTCAGGAGATGGACCAGCATGCGCAGGTTGCGATGCAGCGCTTCCAAGAGCAGACAGGATCGGTCTTGGCCGATC
>DAMABW010000202.1:0-2201 GCA_031999925.1 Massilia sp.
CGTCGTCGCATTCGCCGGCCAGCAGCCGGGCCACGGTCTCGCGCACATAGTCCTCGTAGGGCTCGCCCTTGAAGATGCGCAGGTACAGCGCCTGCTGGAAGCCCTGGGCCAGCGGCGTCCAGTCGGTGCGCACGGTCTCCAGGCCCTTGTAGACCATCTCCTCGCCGCCGTCCGCCGTGGTCGTCAGCCCGGCATAGCACTTCTTGCTGCCCTCGTCCGAACCGCGCACCGTCGGCATCAGGAAGCGCCGGTAATGCGCTTCGTATTCGAGTTCGAGCACGCTGTCCAGGCCGAGTTCGATCTTCAGGTGGCTTTGCCAGTAGTGGTTCACCTGCGCCACCAGCGCGCGGCCGATGCGCTCGGCTTCATCGTCCGGGTGCGCGCCGCCGAGCCACACGAAAGTCGAATCGGTGTCGCCATAGATCACCTGGTAGCCCGCTTCCTCGATCAGCTCGCGCGTGCGGTGCATGATGGCGTGGCCGCGTAATGTGATCGAGGAAGCCAGGCGCGGATCGAAGAAGCGGCAGCCGTAGGCGCCGAGCACGCCGTAGAAGGCGTTCATGATGATCTTCAGCGCCTGCGACAGCGGCGCGTTCTTGTCGCGCTTGGCCGCCTCGCGCCCTTCCCACACGCCGCGCACGATGCCGGGCAGGCAGTGGCGCGTGCGCGAGAAGCGCGCACCGCGAAAGCCCGGTACGGTGTCCGCCTCGTCCTGGCGCAGGCCTTCGACAAGGCCGACCGGGTCGACCAGGAAGGTGCGAATGATCGACGGGTACAGGCTTTTGTAGTCCAGCACCAGCACCGAGTCATACAGCCCGGAGCGCGAATCCATCACGAAGCCGCCGGGGCTGTCGCCGCCCGCCACGTCGCCCACGTTCGGCGCGACGAAACCCTGGCGATGCATCAACGGGATGTACAGGTGCTCGAACGCCGCCACCGAACCGCCGCTGCGGTCCACCGCCAGGCCGGTGACGCTGGCGCGCTCCAGCAGGAATGCCAGCAGCGCGGTCTTCTCGAAGATGCGCGTCACCAGCTCGCAATCCTTGAGGTTGTAGTGCGCCAGGGCCGGCTTGTCCTCGGCGAACATGCGGTCGATCTCGGCCATGCGGTCGTAGGGGTTGTCGATCGCCTTGCCTTCGCCCAGCAGGGTCTGCGACACCGACTCCAGGCTGAACGAAGGAAAACTCCAGGTCGCCGAACGCAGTGCCTCGATGCCGTCGATGACCAGGCGTCCGGCAATGCAGATGAAGTAGTGTTCGCCGTCTCCCTTGTGCTCGCGCCATTCGATGGCGCTGCCATCGCGGCCCAGGCGCAGCGGGCGGTTGAAGCGCTCGGCGTGTTCCTGCAGCACGCGCATGTCGAACTGGATCACGTTCCAGCCGATGATGGCATCGGGGTCGTGCCGGCGGAACCACTCTTCCAGCCGGTCGAGCAGTTCGACGCGGCTGGCGCAGTAGGCGAAGTCGAAGTCGAGGCCGGCGGGGTCGCCGTTCGCAGGGCCCAGCATGTAGACCTGGCGCTGGCCGCAGCCCTCGAGTGCAATCGAGCGCAGTTCCCCGGTCGAGGTGGTTTCGATGTCGAGCGAGACCAGGCGCAGCGTCGGGAGGTAGCCTGGCGCGGGTCTCAACTGGCCGGTGATGAAACGCGGATCGGAGGAAGCTTCATCGCCGTTAAAGCTGACCGGCGCCGTGATGAAGCGCTCCATCAGGTAGCGCTCGGCGGGGCGGATATCGGCCTCGAACACGGCCACGCCCTGCATGCGCAAGCGCTTTTCGATGCGCAGCAGCTGGCGGTAGTGGCGGCAGTACAGGCCCAGCACCGGCCTATGCCCGAAGTCTGCCAGCTGGAGTTCGCGCAGCTCCCAGCCACGCTCGCCGCGCAGCACGAATTCAAGGGCCTCGCGCTGTTCGCGCGGCACGAAGGCGATCGCCGGCTGCGGCGCCACGCGCACGCGGCGCGGGCCGTCGTCGGTGGCCAGCCAGAAGTCGACCTCGACGCCGGCGTCCGTGTCCTGCCAGTGCCGCGTCAGCAGAAACCCCTGCCCCTCTGCCATCTCTCCAGTCTCCGTATGCGTGTGCGCGCTTGCCATTCCGGCAAGCGGGCCACATTATACTGCGCGCCCGGCGCGCGACGCCTAGCCGTTGGCGGCGCGCCGCTCCTCGGGACGCGCGACCGTCATCCACTCGTCCGGCTGGTCGAGC
>DAMABW010000202.1:2211-8207 GCA_031999925.1 Massilia sp.
CTGAGCAGCTGGGTCGGGTAAGCGAACGGGATGTCCTGCTCGGCGAAGCGCTCGAACAGGAAGACGTTGATCGCCTGCTGCACGTCCATGTAGACGCCGTAGTCGCCGCTTTGAACGTAGTACACGGTCTCGAATTCCAGCGAAGAGGTGCCGTAGCCCTTGAAGTGGGCACGGTCGAAGGTCGCCATCTCTTGCCGCTCCACCGCTTCGCGCAGCAGCGCCGGCACCGCCAGCAACTGGGCCTTCGTGATCTGGTACGGCGTGCGGATCGCAAACACGATGCGCCGGGTCTGCATGTGCTTGTAGTTGCGGATGCGGCTTTTCAGCAGGTCGCTGTTCGAGAACACGATCTGTTCGCCGCCCAGGCTGCGCAGGCGCGTGGTCTTCAGGCCGACGTACTCCACGGTGCCGAGCACGTCGTCGACGATGATGAAGTCGCCCACCACGAAGGGCTTGTCCAACACGATCGACAGCGAGGAGAACAAGTCGCCGAGTATGTTCTGCATCGCCAGCGCCACCGCGATACCGCCGATGCCGAGGCTGGCCACCAGGGTCGTGATGTTGACGCCGAAGTTATCGAGGATCATCAGGAGGATGACCACCCACAGCGCCGTGCGCGCGACAAAGCCGAGCGCCGCGGTCGAGGTGGTGCTGGCCGCATCCTCGGCGCTGCGGCGCAGCCGGTAATAGTGGAACCAGCCCTTGATGCCGACATCGCCCCAGCGCGCCGCCTGCAGCAGGAACACCGTCACCGACAGATGCTGCAGGATGGTCTCGCTGCGCGGCGGCAGGCTCAGGACCTGGGCGCCGGCATGCACGCCCATCAGGAAGATGAAGAAGGGCTGGGTGCTGGCCAGGATCTTGATGGCCAGGTCGTCGAGGTAGGTGTCGGTGTGCGGCGCGATGTGCGTCAAGCGCCGCAGCAGCAGCGCCTTCACGCCGTACAGCAGCACGATCACGGCAACGCAGATGGCGACCGCCATCAGCCAGGCTTGCAGGTCGTTGTTCGTCAGGAGATAACGCATATTCAATGATCCTCAGGCCGCATCGGGAATAGCCGGTTCGGCGCCGCTGGCCTCGACCGCCGCCAGGTAGTCGTCGCCCCAGCGCGCGACGTCGTGGCCGGCCACGATCATGGCCATGCGCGCGGTGCGGTAAGCGCGCTCGTCCTCGCCCCTGCCCAGGGCCTGGTGCAGGGGCGCGGTCATGGCGTTGGCGGCGGAAGGGTTGGTCGGCTGCGCGCCGGATGCGCGCGCGGCGCACAGTTCGCGCACGCGGCGCCGGGCGTCAGGGCTGCCGGCCAGCAGCGTGCCGTCGAGATCGGTAGCCAGTACAACGTTATTCGGTTGCAGGCGCGTGGGCCGGCGGGGTGCGACGACAGTCATCGTCTTCGTCCTTTCAGAGCGATGCGCTCGGCGCTGCTGCGCCGACCTGGTGGGCGTGCGGAATCGACCGCACAAGGCGAACACAATCGGATGCGGTGCATGGGCACCGGCGATTGCCAGGGAATGGAGCAGACGGGCGTGGCCGCTGCGATGAACTGCGGACACGGTGTCCGCGTTAACAAAAAGTATTTTACCGCGGTGAGTGCATTTGCACAAATACAGATTCCCAGGTGAACTCTTGGGCGGTGTGGAAACGCGCATCGAAATGCGTTCCCAATCACCTTTCTACACTTTGATTTAGATCAAACCCGCGCCGTCTGACGCGCGGAAACTGACCGTTTCAGGCGCTGGCTCAATACGGGAACTTTCATGATGCGTAGCAACGGCTCCGATGGCCGATTGCATGTGATCGGCAGTGCGATGCGGCACGCACGCAAGATGCTGTGCGCCCGCATCGGCCAGCTCGCGGCCGCACCCGACGACGTCTTCATCGCCGGCTGGCCGCTCCTGGTGGCCGAGGTCGAAGCCGTGTTCCGCCACGAGGAAACGCTGATGGAATGCAGCGGCCACGGGAATTTGCAAGCCCACCTGGCCGACAATGCCCTGGCCCTGTGCGCACTGCACCGCGTGACGCCGCGCATCGAGGCCGGCGACACCGCGCTCGGGCGCGAGGCGCTGGGCGCGCTCGACGCCATCTTGTCGCTGCACCGCTTCACTGCCGACCTGGCGCTGGTCGGGACCGGCGCGCGCCTGCGCAGGCCGGGCGGCCCGGCCGCCCGCTTCGCGCGCCACGACCGCATCACCGCGGTCCAGATCGTGGTGCGCAGCGGCGGCAAGGCCTCCGGGCGCTAACACGCCGCCCAGCATTCGCCACAGGGGAATCCCATGTTCAAGACCATCATCGTTCACGTCGACGACGACCCGCACCTGGATGCGCGCCTGCAGGCCGCGGCCTGGCTCGCGAATGCGCATGGCGCCCACCTGGTCGGTAGCGCCAGCACGGGCCTCAGCTGGCCGGCCTATGCCCTGCTCACCGGCTCGATGGCGGTGGCCCCGGCCGACGAGTACAACGCCATGCGCGAGCGCGCGCGCGCCAGCCTGCGCCGGTTCGGCGAACGTGCGCGCCGGCTCGGGGCAGCCTCGATCGAGGAACGCCTGGTCGAGGACGAAAGCCGCGAAGCCCTGCTGCTGCAGGCGCGCTACGCCGACCTGGTCGTGACCGGCCAGGACCGGCCGGACGGCGGCGCCGAGCGTGCCCTGCCCCAGTACCTGGCGCTGCACAGCGCGCGCCCGGTGCTGGTGGTGCCGCCCGCCTATGCCGGCCAGCCGCTCACCGGCACAATCGTCGCCGGCTGGGACGGCAGCGTGCCGGCGCTACGCGCGCTCGGCGCCGCGCTGCCGCTGCTGGTGCAGGCCAACACGGTACGCCTGGCGCTGGTGAATCCCGAACGCGAAGCCGGCCTGCATGGGGAAGAACCGGGCGCCGACATGGCGGCCTGGCTGGCGCGCCATGGCGTACGGGTGGAGGTGGTGGTGGAACGCACGGCGGCGGCGCCGGGCCAGGCCCTGCTCGACATCGCCGAGCGCTGCAGCCTGCTGGTGAGCGGCGCCTTTGGCCACAGCCGCTACCGCGAACTGCTGCTCGGCGGCGTCACGCGCACCCTGCTCGAGCGCGCGCCCTTGCCGGTGCTGCTGGCGCACTAGGTTCTGGTACGCTCGACCGGCGTGCGCAATGGTTCGCCGGCGAAGTGGGCCAGCAGGTTGTCGATCGCCAGCATGCCCATGGCAGTGCGCGCTTCCAGCGTGAAGCTGCCGACGTGCGGCGTGAGCACGACCTGGTCCATTTCCTTGAGCGCCCCTGGCACACGCGGTTCGTCCTCGAACACGTCGAGCGCGGCGGCGCCCAGGCGGCCCGCCCTCAATGCCGCCACCAGCGCCGCTTCGTCGACCAGCGAACCGCGCGCGATGTTCACCAGCGTGCCCTGCGGCCCGAGCGCATCGATGATGCTCGCATCGACCAGGTGCTGGGTGCCCGGCCCACCCGGTGCGCAGACGATCAGATAATCGCTGTCGCGCGCCAGGTCGAGCAGGGAGCCGCTGCGCGGATACGCAACGGGCGCCGTGCTGCGCTGGTGATAACGGATCTCCATACCAAAGCCTTCCAGGCGCGTGGCCACGGCCTGGCCGATGCGCCCCAGGCCGAGGATGCCGGCCACCTTGCCGCGCAGGGCGCGGCTGGGCGTCATAGGTCGCTTCGCTTCCCAACCGCCGTCGCGCACGTAACGGTCGAGCAGGGGCACGCGCCGCGCGGCGGCCAGCAGCAGCGCCACTGCCAGGTCGGCGACATCGTCGGTCAGCACGTCGGGTGTGTTCGTGACGGGGATGCCGCGCGGGGTCAAAGCCGCAAAGTCGACCGCATCGACGCCGACACCGTGCACCGCGACGATTTCCAGTTGCGGCAATTGCGCGGCAAGCGCGGCGTCGATGCCGACCGTGCCGCTGGTGAAGACGCCGCGCACGCCGGGGGCGACGCGTGCGATATACGCCTGCCGTTCTTCGGGCGCCACCTGCGCCAGGTGGTGGCAAACGAAACGGCGCTCGAGTTCCGCGCTTACTTCAGGCATCCAGCCCGACCCCAGTACCAGTATTTCCGGACGCATCCGCCCCTCCTCGTCGATGTTCATGCGCCGAGTATATGAGAATACGCGGGAGCCGCCGATTACTCGAGCTCGCGCCACCAGGCACGCCCTGCGTGCGGCCGCTTCAGGTCGAGCGCCTCGCCCATTTCCGGGGTCGCCATGCTCACCCCCTTCTCCGCAGCCAGGGCGGAGATGCGCTCGAACGGATCCTGCCAGCGGTGCAGGCCGAGGTCAAAGGTACCGTTATGCACCGGCACCAGCCACTTGCCGCGCACGTCGAGGAAGGCCTGCAGGGTCTGCTCGGGCTGCATGTGGACGTCGGGCCACTGCTTGTCGTAGGCGCCGGTTTCCATCAGGGCGACGTCGAAGGGGCCGTACTTGGCGCCGATCTCCTTGAAGCCGGCGAAGTAACCGGTGTCGCCGCTGAAGAACAGGCGCAGGTCGTCGTGCAGCACGACCCAGGATGCCCACAGCGTGCTGTTGCGGTCGCCCAGGCCGCGGCCCGAGAAGTGCTGGGCCGGCGTGGCCACGAAGCGCACGCCGTCGATCTCGGTTTCCTGCCACCAGTCGTGCTGGCGCACCTTGGCCGGGTCGACGCCCCAGTCGACCAGGCGCCGACCTACGCCGAGCGGCGTCAGGAACACCGCGGTCTTCGGCGCCAGCGCCAGCACGGCGGCGTGGTCGAGGTGGTCGTAATGGTCGTGCGAGAGGATCACGGCCTTGATCGGCGGCAGCTCGTCGATATCGATCGGCGGCGCGTGGAAGCGCGCGGGGCCGGCCCACTGCACCGGCGAGGCGCGCTTCGAGAACACCGGGTCGGTGAGGTAGAACTCGCCCGCCAGCTTGAACAGCATGGTCGAGTGGCCGAGGCGGTACAGCGTGTTGTCGGGAGCGGCCAGCAGATCGGCGCGGCTCAGGGGCCGCACCGGCACCGCCTGGCGCGGCACCGTGCCCTTCGGCTTGTCGAACAGGAAGGTCCACCACAGCCGCGCCATGTCGCCGGCGCTGTGCTCGTGCATGGGAACCGGATTGCGGAAGGTCTTGTCGTGGAACTGAGGGGAGGACGGGTAGTCCGGGGCGGCCGTGGCGCAGCAGGAAAGGCTCATGATGAAGACGACTCCGAGAAGGATGATGCCGATGAGGGTGCGCATGATGTCGAATCGATAAAATGTACACTACACAGTGTAGTATCGATTCTTGAAGAAGTAAACTGGTGAGTGTAAAATCACGGGATGACCATTCCCCTGCGCCTGACCGACCGCAAGCGCCGCGCCATTCTCGACGCGGCGGCCGACCAGTTCCGTGCCCAAGGCTTCGATGCGGCCAGCGTCGACGGCATCGCCGCCCTGGCCCAGGTATCGAAGCGCACCGTGTACAACCACTTCCCCAGCAAGGAAGAACTGTTCGCGGAAACCGTGATGGAAATGTTCGAGCGTAACGCGGGCCTGGTGGAACTCGACTACAGCCGCGAACGCGGCCTGCGCGAACAACTGGTCGACTTGATGATGCTGAAGATGCGCACCCTGGCCGACCGCGATTTCCTCGACCTGGCGCGGGTGGCCGTGGGCGAGGCGATCCATGCGCCGGAACGCGCCCTGCCCCTGCTGGCGCGCCTGGGCGAACGCGAGGAAGGCGTAACGGCCTGGATCCGCGCGGCCCAGCGCGACGGCCGCCTGAAGCCGGGCGATCCGCTGTTCGCCTCGACCATGCTGCAGGGGCAGATCAAGACCTTCGCCTTCTGGCCGCAAGTGGCGTTTGGCGCGGCGCCGCTGCCTGCCGTGCAACAGGCGCAGGTGGTCGAGGCGGCGGTGTCGATGTTCCTGGCCTACTTCGCCATGGGCGACCAGGCGTAGCAAAGCCTTCGCATTGCACCATAAAATGGAACAGTGTTATCCGTAGGAGGGGCTTTTTCATGCCTGGCGGAACAGTTAAAGTGGCGCGGTTATCCACACTACCGAAAGCCAGACGCATG
>DAMABW010000203.1:0-8189 GCA_031999925.1 Massilia sp.
GGCCTGGTCCTGGGATTTGTAGTAAGCGTAGGCGATTTCCATCTGCGCCTGGGTGGCGTAGGTGCCGAACGGATAGTTCGATTCGAGGCGCTGGAACAGCTTGATCGCCGCATCGTACTGGCCGGCGCTCATCTCTTCGCGTGCCTCAGCGTATAATTTCTCCGCTGACCACTTCTGGGTCTCGTCGGTTTTCGACGGCAACATGCCGCAACCGGACAGGGCCAGCAAGGCACTCGTAGCAACCACCACCAACAATTTTTTTTGCATAGCTTTTTGCAGAAAAGTTTTACCTAGATTCAACGAACGGCTGATTATAGCCGATGGGACTGACGTGATATTAACTCCTGCGCCGAATTCGGCGGATTTGCCCCTGGACCCCGATTTCGACGACGAAATCGTTGCCGAGTTTCCTGCCCCGAGCGGCATCGACCTCTCTCCGATCACCCTGCACCTGGATGCGGATGCCTGCGGCCAGCGCCTCGACAAGGTCGTGGCAAGCCTGGTGCCGCAGTTCTCGCGCAGCCGCCTGCAGCTGTGGTTCGAGGGCGGCCACGTGCTGGTCGACGGCAAGCCGGCGCGCGGCAAGAACACCGCCTATGGCGACGAAACCGTGGTCGTCGAGCCGCAGCCGGCGCCCGAGGACACCGCCTTCGCGCCCGAGGCAATCGACCTGAACATCGTCTATGAAGACGAGCACATCATGGTCATCAACAAGCCGGCCGGCCTGGTCGTGCATCCGGGCGCCGGCAACTGGTCGGGCACGCTGCTGAACGGCCTGCTGCACCACGCGCCGCAGTTGGGCTCGGTGCCGCGCGCCGGCATCGTGCACCGCCTCGACAAGGATACCAGCGGCCTGATGGTGGTCGGCAAGACCCTGGCCGCCCAGACCGACCTGGTACGCCAACTGCAGGCGCGTACCGTGAAGCGCGAATACTTCGCGCTGGTGTGGGGCACGCCGAACCTGTCGGGCACGATCGATGCGCCGATGGGCCGCCACCCGAAAGACCGCGTCAAGATGGCGGTCTCGACCGGCATGGGCGCCAAGCCGGCGATCACCCATTACGAGCGCGTGGCCGAAGGCATGCTCGACCGCCGTCCGGTCAGCCTGGTGCGCTGCTCGCTGGAAACCGGCCGCACCCACCAGATCCGCGTGCACATGCTGTCGATCGGCTTCGGCCTGGTCGGCGATTCGGTGTATGGCAAGACCCACCTGAGCCCGGTGTTCCACCGCCAGGCGCTGCAGGCGCGCCGCCTCGGCCTGGTGCACCCGGCCACCGGCGAACCTTGCGAATGGATCGTGCCGCTGGCCGACGACTTCGCCGAGTTGATCGCCAAGGCCGGCATCGACGAGCCGGAAGCCGCCTGATGGACCAGGCCACGCTTGTCATTCCGGAATGGCCGGACGCGCCCGCCAACATCGGGGCGCTGGCCACCACCCGCGCCGGTGGCGTATCGCAGGGGCCGTATGACGACGGTCTCGGCGGCGGCGGGCTGAACCTGGGCCTGCACGTGAACGACGACCCGCAGGCCGTGGCCGAGAACCGCGCGCGCCTGCAGGCCTTGTTGCCGGGGCGGCCGGCCTGGATCTCGCAGGTGCACGGGAATGGCGTGGTCGATGCCGGGAGCGTCGGCCCGGACCAGCCGGTGCGCGTGGGCGATGCCAGCATCGCCACGCAGCCTGGCGTGGTCTGCGCCATCCTCACCGCCGATTGCCTGCCGGTGCTGTTCGCCGACCGCGCCGGCAAGGTCGTGGGCGCGGCGCATGCCGGCTGGCGCGGCCTGGCCGGCGGGGTGCTGGGAGAAACGGTGAAGGCAATGCGGGCGGCCGGGGCAGGGGAGATCACCGCCTGGATGGGCCCGGCAATCGGGCCGCTCGCCTTCGAGGTGGGGCGGGACGTGTTCGACAGTTTTGCCGCGGCGCTGCCGGGCGTGGACATCGGCTTTGCCTTTCGCCGCCAGCTTGAACTCGGCGACAAGTACCTGGCCGACATGTTTGCCCTGGCGCGCCTGATGCTCGAACGCGATGGGGTCACGAGTATTGCCGGTGGCATCCACTGCACCGCCACCGAGCGCGACCGGTTTTATTCGTACCGCCGCGATGGCGTCACGGGGCGCCAGGCGAGTTTGATCTGGCTCAAGTAAGAAGCGTCGGCGTCATCAATACTTTGCTAGTCGCCGCCGCCTCCACCGCCATCGCCGCCACCGCAATCGCCTCCGCTATCGGTACTGCCGCAGTCGGCGCCGGCACCATCCGACGCCAGGAAGAATCCGGTGCTGGCAAAGGGCAAGCCAGCGTCGCCATCAGGTGTTGTCGTTGACGTTAGGTTTGCATGAGGCGATGCGCCGGCGCGACGCTGGCGCCGCTTTCCCGCCCCGGCGATATAAAAAAGTATAGACAAGGGCAACACGCAATAGCCGAAAAAAGTCATAATTCCGGCAATCACCGAGGTTTCGGTTGCCGCCATCAGGATGACGACATAGGCCCAGCCGATTGCAACGATCCACATGCTTTTCTCCAGTTGACCACCGATTTTAACAACGGACGCCGACATGAACATGCCCGACCCTCACGCTTTTGCCGCTTCCTGGATGAACCAGTTGACCGACCCGTCGGCCTGGCAAGGATGGCTGAAGATGCCGGCCGCGACTGGCGCCGCTGCCGCCAACCCGCTGAACGGCGCCGCGCTTGGCGCGAATCCGCTGGCCGGTATCCTCAAGGACTTTCAGGTTAGCATCGCCCCGGCGCGCCTGGAATCCTTGCGTCAGGATTATTTGCAAAAAGCCGGTAAACTCTGGCAAGAAATGATGCTCGGCAAGACGCCCGAGTTGCACGATCGCCGCTTCTCGGCCTCCGAATGGACGGCGAATCCCTTTTCCGCCTTTTCGGCCGCTTCCTACCTGCTGAACGCCGAGTTCATGCTGGCGCTGGCCGAGGCCGTCGAGGCGCCGCCGCGCGAGCATCAGAAAATCCGCTTCGCGGTGCAGCAGATGGTCGATGCCATGTCGCCGGCGAACTTCCTGGCGACGAATCCGGAAGCGCAGAAGAAGCTGATCGACACCAAGGGCGAAAGCCTGAACCAGGGCTTGCAGAACATGCTGGCCGACATGCAGAAGGGCCGCATCTCGCAGTCCGACGAATCGGCCTTCGAGGTCGGCGTGAACGTCGCGACCACGCCGGGGCAGGTGGTCTTTGAGAACGAGCTGTTCCAGCTGATCCAGTACAGCCCATCCACGCCGACGGTGCGCGAAGTGCCGCTGTTGATGATCCCGCCGTGCATCAACAAGTTCTACATCCTCGACCTGCAGCCGGAAAATTCGGTGGTGCGCTACGTCGTCGAGCAGGGCAACACCGTGTTCATGGTCTCGTGGCGCAACCCGGACAAGACCATGGGTACGCTCGGCTGGGACGACTACGTCGAGCGCGGCGCCATCGAGGCGATCGACGTCGTGCGCGAGATCAGCGGCCAGCCCAAGGTGCACGTGTTCGGCTTCTGCGTCGGCGGCACGATTGCCGCCAGTGCGCTGGCGGTGCTGGCGGCGCGCGGCCAGCAGCCGGCGGCCAGCCTCAGCCTGCTCACGACCTTGCTCGATTTCGACGACACCGGCGTGCTGGAAGTGTTCGTCGACGAAGCCCAGGTGGCCCTGCGCGAACAATCCCTGGCCAAGGGCGGCATCATGCCGGGCCGCGACCTGGCGACCACCTTCTCGGCCCTGCGTCCGAACGACCTGGTCTGGAACTACGTGCAGCAGAACTACCTGAAGGGCAAGACCCCGCCGGCCTTCGATTTGCTGTACTGGAACGCCGACAGCACCAATCTGCCGGGCCCGATGTTCTGCTGGTACCTGCGCAACACCTACCTGGAAAACAAGCTCAAGCACCCGGGCAAGCTGACCGTCTGCGGCGAGCAGATCGACCTCGGCCGCATCGATGCGCCGGTCTTCATCTACGGCTCGAAGGAAGACCACATCGTCCCTTGGACCGCGGCGTTCGCCTCGATGAACCTGCTGAACCCGAAAAAGGCCAAGGCCAACCGTTTCGTGCTGGGCGCGTCCGGCCACATCGCCGGCGTGATCAACCCGGCCTCGAAGGGCAAGCGCAGCTACTGGATCAATGACAAGAACGGCAAGACCCGTCCGCGCACGCCGCAGGACTGGTTCGCCGGCGCGGTCGAGCACAAGGGCAGCTGGTGGCCGGAGTGGGCGCGCTTCCTGCAGGAAAATGGCGGAGTGGAAGTGCCGGCACCGAGCGGGGCCGGCAACGATGAATACCTGCCGTCCGAGCCGGCGCCGGGGCGCTACGTCAAGGTCCGTGCGGACTGATGGGTGTGCGGGTATTGCCTAGACATAAATTGAGTGGTAAAACCGTTAATTGCTGCACCTGCACCAGTAATTCCGGATTACTGGTCCTGTAGAGCAACAAGGAGACAGCAGGAACCGGTAGAAACCGGCTGTATGGTCATCATTCAAAAGCGCGGCCGATGAAGCCTGGCGCAACTTAGGAAATGAGATGAGTAGTGCAAAAAACAGTACTGAACGCCTGATCAAGAAATACCCGAACCGTCGACTGTACGACACCCAGACCAGCTCCTATATCACCCTGACGGACGTGAAGCAGCTGGTGCTCGACGCCGACGAGTTCACCGTGGTCGACGCCAAGTCGAACGAGGACCTGACCCGCAGCATCCTGCTGCAGATCATTCTCGAAGAGGAAGCGAACGGCGTGCCGATGTTCTCGAGCTCGGTGCTGGCCCAGATCATCCGCTACTACGGCCACGCCATGCAGGGCATGATGGGCTCCTACCTGGAAAAGAACGTCCAGGCGTTCACCGACATCCAGAACAAGTTCACCAGCAACGCCGCCGGCGCCCTGGAGGGCAAGCCTTTCAGCCCGGAGATGTGGACCCAGTTCATGAACGTCCAAGGCCCGATGATGCAAGGCATGATGAACAACTACATCGACCAGAGCAAGAACCTGTTCGTGCAGATGCAGGAGCAGATGCAGAACCAGAGCAAGGCCTTGTTCAGCGCCTTCCCGTTCCCGCCGGTGCCGCCGACCGACAAGAAGTAAGCGCCTGCGGCGCTTACGGTAGGGTGGGTTCGTCATCGATGCCCCCGGCATCAATGACCCTACCGTTTCTGAACCTGCGCATCGTTACCCGAACGGCGACGTTGCGCCGTCGAACAACACCTCCGCCTCACGACGGACGGCAAAAACGGCCCCCCGGTTTTCCGGGAGCGCCGCTTCGGGTACAATCGCGGATTGCCCAGAACATTTGCCGTCCTTCCATGACCGAACTCCGTCGTAATCCTCTCCCCACCAGTATCGATGCCGTCACCGGCGCCGCCGTTGCCCCGAAGGTCGGCTTCGTTTCGCTCGGCTGCCCGAAGGCGCTGGTCGATTCCGAGCAGATCCTGACCCAGCTGCGCGCGGAAGGCTACCAGACCGCCAAGTCCTACGACGGCGCCGACCTGGTGATCGTCAACACCTGCGGCTTCATCGACGCCGCGGTGCAGGAGTCGCTCGACGCCATCGGCGAAGCGCTGGCCGAGAACGGCAAAGTGATCGTCACCGGCTGCCTGGGCGCGAAGAAAGATGCGGCGGGCGAGGACATCATCACCAAGGTGCACCCGAAGGTGCTGGCCGTGACCGGCCCGCACGCCGTGGCCGAGGTCATGAATTCGGTCCATACCCACCTGCCGAAGCCGCACGACCCCTTTATCGACCTGGTGCCGGACCACGGCGTCAAGCTGACCCCGAAGCACTACGCCTACCTGAAGATTTCCGAAGGCTGCAACCACCGCTGCAGCTTCTGCATCATCCCGTCGATGCGCGGCGACCTGGTCTCGCGTCCGATCCATGAAGTCCTGATCGAGGCCGAAAACCTGTTCAAGGCCGGCGTCAAGGAACTGCTGGTCATTTCGCAGGACACCTCGGCCTACGGCGTGGACGTGAAATTCCGCACCGGCTTCTGGAATGGCCGCCCGATCAAGACCCACATGACCCAGCTGGTGGAAGCCCTGGGCCAACTGGCGCGCCAGTACGACGCCTGGGTGCGCCTGCACTACGTCTACCCGTACCCGCACGTCGACCAGGCGATCCCGCTGATGGGCGACGGCCACGTGCTGCCTTACCTCGACATCCCGATGCAGCACGCGCACCCGGACGTCCTGAAACGCATGAAGCGTCCGGCCAGCGGCGAAAAGAACCTGGACCGCATCCTGGCCTGGCGCAAGATGAACCCGGACCTGACGATCCGCTCGACCTTCATCGCCGGCTTCCCGGGCGAAACCGAGGCCGAGTTCGAGTACCTGCTGGACTTCCTGCGCGAAGCGCAGATCGACCGCCTGGGCTGCTTCGCCTACTCGCCGGTGGAAGGCGCAACCGCCAACCTGCTGGACAATCCGGTGCCGGAAGAAGTGCGCGAAGAACGCCGCGCCCGCGTCATGCTGCTGCAGGAAGAAATCTCGGCCAAGCGCCTGCAGGCGAAAGTCGGCAAGACCATCCGCGTGATCGTCGACGAAGTCAACCCGCGTGAAGCGATCGGCCGTTCCGCCGCCGACGCCCCGGAAATCGACGGCGTCGTCCACATCAAGCGCTCGCTGGTGCCGGGCAAGGCCAAGCTCGCTGTCGGCCAGTTCGCCGACGTGATCGTCACCAAGGCCGACGCCCACGATCTGTGGGCCAGCGTCGCGTAAATGATCGCCAAGCCGGGTCCGGAAATAGGGCCGGTTTTCGTAGGGTGGGCACTCGTGCCCACGCTGTATAGCACTCTAGAAATGCCGGCCGCTGTTAGCACCAACAGCGCCGGCATTATCTTTTCCAGCAGCTGAAATCCATCGTACGAAAGGGCCCCCATGACCAAGAAGTCCCTCCAGACCACGTTAATTCACACCGACTACACCCCACCCGCCGGTTTCGACGCCTACCCACCCGGCATCCACCGCGCCTCCACCGTCCTGTTCGAGAACGTCGCGGCCCTCCGTTCCGGCGACTGGAAAAACAAGACCGCCTACACCTACGGCCTGCACGGCACGCCGACCACCTTCACGCTGGAAGCGCGCCTGGCCGAAATCGAAGGCGGCACCCACTGCCTGCTCGCCCCTTCGGGCCTGTCCGCGATCTCGATGGTCGACTTCGCCCTGCTAAAAAGCGGCGACGACGTCCTGCTGCCGGATAACGTCTACAACCCGAACCGCGAACTCGGCCGCTGGCTGCAACAGGACTTCGGCATCACCGCGCGCTACTACGACCCCATGGTCGGCGCCGGCATCGCGGAACTGATCCAGCCGAACACGAAGCTGGTCTGGACCGAAGCCCCCGGCTCGGTGTCGATGGAAGTGCCCGACCTGCGCGCGATCTGCGCCGCCGCCCACGAACAGGGCGTGCTGGTGGCGCTGGACAATACCTGGTCCGCCGGCCTGGCCCTGCGCGGCTTCGACCTCGGCGTCGACATCGTCATGCACGCGCTGACCAAGTACCAGTCGGGCGGTTCGGACCTGCTGATGGGCGCCGTCATCACGCGCGATCGCGCCGTGCACGACAAGCTGGCCACGGCCCACATGCGCCTCGGCCTGGGCGTCAGCCCCGACGACGCCTACCTGATCATGCGCGGCCTGCCGACCATGAAGCTGCGTTTCGACGCCCACGACCGGGCGGCGCGCAAGGTGGCGGCCTGGTTGAAGGCGCGCCCGGAGATCGTGCGCGTGCTGCATCCGGCCTTCGAGGAATGCCCGGGGCATGAGAACTGGAAGCGCGACTTTACCGGCGCGGGCGGGCTGTTCTCGGTGATCTTCGACGAGCGCTATACGGAGGCGCAGACGGACCGCTTCGTCGATTCGCTGGCGCTGTTCGGGCTCGGTTACAGCTGGGGCGGGGCGAACAGCCTGGTGGTGCCGTACAGGATGGGGGCGATTCGCCGCGACTGGCAAGAGAAGGGGACGCTGGTGCGGTTCAATATCGGGCTGGAAGAGCCGGATGATTTGATTGCGGATATCGAGCGGGCGCTCGGGATGCTGTGATGCTGTGATGCTGGCGTTGTCGGCTGCGATGGCGCCGATGCTGCGCTGATGGGGCGACCGCGTGGGCACAAGTGCCCACCCTACCGAGGCGGGCTTCCGTAGGGTGGGCTCTTGAGCCCACGCGGTACGACATCTGATCTGTCGAAATACAACCGGGACGCCGCTGACGC